>NZ_SMFX01000001.1:2327351-2541974 GCF_004339085.1 Thiogranum longum
GTGAAGACATTCGCACCCAGCTGCAACTCGCATTACCGGAACTGATTGCAAAACTTGCTCAGGAAAAGCCGGAGCGCGGGGTCACCTGAATACCGTTTGCACCGCACTGGCAACTGTCACCAGCCGCGATGCCGGCTGTGTACCAACCACAGCGTAGCCCATCTCACCATCGATCCAGTAAAACACATGCAGATCGCCCTGCTCCCGGTAACGAAATTCACTGACACCCGCCGGATCATTAACACGACGGACATATACCGTCAGGCGCTGACCCTGCGTATCTTCATACATGAACTGCGCAGCCATCCGGTTTGTGGATGGCAGCAAACGGCCACCGAGGAATTTCAGGTTTTCATGTGACAGGTCGGGCGCTCTGAGATCGGTATGCATTCGTTGCGACAACCAGCGATTCAGTGAAGCCTGCTCGGCAGCAGCAATCTCAACCGGGTAACGTATATCCGTGGAATAGACCTGGTGTGCGAACGCGGCGGGTTGCACCAGGTCGTTCATCACGGGACCGGTTGCTATCAGTTGCGGGTCTGGCTTTAATACCCAGCCAAGCAGTCCCGATATCAGCATTAAGGCTGCAACTGCCGCCACACGTGAAAACCCTGCAAGTGAAACCGGGCGGGCGGGTACGTGTACATCAGATCCTTGCGCCAATATGCTGTCAAAGCGGGCGTGCAGCTGCGTCTGAATCTGCCGGTAATCCTGCAACCGGTCCGCTGCATCCGGATGTGTCGCCAGCCAGGCCTCAATCTGCAGGCGACGCCGTGCATCGAGTTCACCATCGACATAGGCCTGTAATTCGTGCTCGCTGACGGATTTATCCCCGGGTTTCACTTTACACTCCGTATGTGTCTGACCTTGCCGGACTCGTGGTTTAAGGCGCTGCGCAATTTCTCCCGCGCACGATGCAGGCGCGACATCAGCGTACCCGGACGGATACCCAGTACACGCGCACTCTCGTTATAGGATAGGCCTTCCAGGCTGACCAGTAACAATGCTGCACGTTGCGCTTCCGGCAGCAACATCAGCGCCTGTTCGATATCATGCAGGCCTGCGTGAAGCTCCGCCGTGTCAGCTGCCGCTGCTTCTGTAGTGACATCATCGAGTGCCACTGCATCGGGACGTTTTTGCGCACGTCGGCAGTCATTGGCAAACTGGTTATGCATAATGGTGAATAACCAGGCGCGCATATCGCTACCTCGTCGCCAGAAATGCAATCTGCCAAGTGCACGCGCCAGGGTCTCCTGCACCAGGTCCTCGGCACGGTCGCTGTCGCCGAGCAAGGCATGCGCGTATCGCCGCAAGCGGGGAATATACTGGACAACCTGTTCATCCTGGCGACGCATGCGCAAAATCAGACCGTCAAACAGCTACTTGAACACTGTGGGAAACATCGCTGGCGTGGTAAATACCCAGTCATTGCCTTTGACCGGGGTATGACAGGAAATACACTCCTGGCTGAAACCTGCATCCTTTCCATACGGCTTCTGCTGCGTGCCGACCCAGCGCGCCCAACCCCAGCCCGTGCCGTTGCCTGCCCATTTTTTACTATCGCGGAACATGAATTCGGCGTGCACAAATTTGTCGGGTGCAATAGCACTCGGCCAGTGCTTTTTAGCTGTTTGCTTCCATACAACCTTGCCGAGTACCGCACCATCCGGCCAGGGGTTGGTGTTACCCGCCCGCGCAGCCTCTATGGCAATGTCGTTGCCGAGAATGGTGCGCATGGAGTTGTTGTCCGTGCGATGTGATATAGAGATAACCCGCCAGTTCGGGTAGTCGGCAGGAAATTCGATGCCGTTCGGGGCCGGTGGAATCACTGACTTGTCATCCGCGACCGATGCCAGTGAAAAAGCCAGTGAGGATGTCAGCAAGAGCACGTTGATTTTTTTCATGGGGCGATTCCTGTTCGCTAATGGGACACATGTCATCTCTGCAAACAATCGACAGCGCAGTTTATTCCCTGCACGCCCGAAAAGATTTCAACACTGCCGCCAGCTCCCGCACTGGCAGCCTGATTTTATTTATATGACTCCGGCTCACGTATTGCCGTGATCAGCTTGCCCGACATTAACACGGCATAGTAGTGAAGGACGGGACTACCATCTCTCGAGGTCTGTATAACCACCATGTAATGCCAGTTGTTTTCATGGTGTGGAATACGCCGCAACTGTATGTCCCTGAGTATGGCATCTTTCAGGGCCGGATTTTTTGCCAGGTGTGACTGCACGATGTCGAGCGCGCCTGCGATTGTTATGGGCGGCGCACTTTCAAACGGTATCCAGCGCGGGTCATCGTCCAGATCTTGCTTGTTGATGTTGATAACGACCCGGGCACCATCGATTCCCTCGATCATTTCAATCGGAAACTGAAACGCCCATACCGTGCTGCTGATTAACAACAACGACCCCGTCAGTACTGCTCGAAACATACCGCTCTCTCCCTTTCATGTTCACGCAATGGCACAACGCCATCCGGAACGGGAGAATAGCACGACCGGCCATCACCCGACCTTTCAGCGCCAGTGCGGTATAATCCCCGCCCATTCTTGCAGCCTAACCAAAGACCCCTGATTTTCATGGAAAAAACCTACGAACCCCATCAGATCGAGCAGCGCTGGTACCAGACCTGGGAAGACAAGGGCTATTTTGCCCCCCGTGGCGAAGGCCAGCCCTATTGCATCATGATCCCGCCACCCAATGTGACCGGCAACCTGCACATGGGCCATGCCTTCCAGGACACGCTGATGGACGCCCTGACGCGTTTCCATAGAATGCGTGGCGACAATACGCTCTGGCAGGCGGGCAGCGACCACGCCGGCATCGCCACCCAGATGGTGGTGGAGCGACAACTGGAGGCTGAAGGCAAAACACGCCATGACCTGGGCCGTGAAGCCTTTATCGAACGCGTATGGGAGTGGAAAAAGACCTCAGGTGGGCACATCACCCGGCAGCTGCGACGCATGGGTTCTTCACTGGACTGGGCGCATGAACGTTTCACCATGGACGAAGGCCTCTCCGAGGCAGTCAAGGAAGTGTTTGTCCGCCTGTATGAAGAGGGCCTGATCTATCGCGGAAAGCGCCTGGTCAACTGGGACCCGGTCCTGCACACCGCTATCTCCGACCTCGAAGTCCTCTCGCGTGAAGAGAAGGGCCACCTGTGGCACATGCGTTACCCGCTCAGTAACGGCACCGGCCAGCTGGTCGTGGCAACCACGCGCCCCGAAACACTGCTCGGCGACTGCGCCGTTGCCGTACACCCCGGGGACGAACGCTACAAACACCTGCTCGGTGAGTTGGTGGAGTTACCCCTGACCGGACGCAAAATCCCGATTATCGCCGATGAGTATGTTGACCCTGAGTTCGGCACCGGTTGTGTGAAAATCACGCCCGCACATGACTTCAATGACTACCAGGTATGGTTACGCCACCGGGATGAAAATGCCATCAGCCAGCAGCCGCACGGAGGCCTGATCAATGTTTTCACACGTAACGCCGCCATCCGCGAGAACGAATCGGAAGAAGACGGTCTGATTCCCGAACCCTATATCGGTATGGACCGCTTCGCGGCACGCAAGCAGATCGTGAAAGACCTGGAAACCCTCGACTTGCTCGAAAAAATCGAGGACCACAAGCTGATGGTACCGCGTGGTGACCGTTCGGGCTCCGTGGTCGAGCCGTTCCTTACCGACCAGTGGTATGTGCGCGTACAACCGCTGGCCGACCCGGCTATCAAGGCTGTCGAGAACGGCGATATCCGTTTTGTGCCGGACAACTGGAAGAACACCTATTTTGAATGGATGCGCAACATCCAGGACTGGTGCATCTCGCGGCAGATCTGGTGGGGCCACCGTATCCCGGCCTGGTATGACGACCAGGAGAATGTCTATGTCGGTCGTGACGAGGCCGAGGTGCGCAAGCAGCACAATCTCCCGGATGCAGTACAACTGCGCCAGGACGATGACGTGCTGGACACCTGGTTCAGCTCCGCGCTGTGGCCGTTCAGCACACTTGGCTGGCCGGAGCAGACTGACCGACTGAAAACGTTCTACCCGACCAGCGTGCTGGTTACCGGTTTCGATATTATTTTCTTCTGGGTCGCACGCATGATCATGATGGGCCTGAAGTTCATGGACGATGTACCCTTCAGGGAAGTGTATATCCATGGACTGGTACGCGATGCCCATGGCCACAAGATGTCCAAGTCAAAGGGGAATGTACTCGACCCCATTGATCTTATTGATGGCATTGAACTGGAAGCCCTGGTGGAAAAACGTACCGGCAGCATGATGCAACCGCACCTTGCAGAAAAGATCGCCAGACAGACACGCAAGGATTTCCCTGACGGCATCCCTTCATTTGGCACCGATGCACTACGCTTTACCTTTGCTGCCATGGCCTCTACCGGGCGCGACATCAACTTCGACCTGAACCGCATCGAGGGCTACCGTAACTTCTGCAACAAGTTATGGAATGCCGCCCGTTACGTGCTGATGAATACCGAAGACAAAGACTGTGGTCAACACGGTGGTGATACCGAACTGAGCAGTGCTGACCGGTGGATATTGTCCCTGCTGCAACAAACCGAACAGCAGGTGATCGACAACATCAATAACTACCGGCTCGACCTGGCCGCACAGGCCATCTATTCATTTATCTGGGACGAATACTGTGACTGGTACCTGGAACTCTCCAAGGCTGTGCTGACCGGTGAAGTAACCAGCGAAGCCGCACAGCGCGGCACGCGACAAACACTGGTGCGTGTACTCGAAACCGTATTGCGCCTTGCCCACCCGGTCATCCCGTTTATTACCGAAGAAATCTGGCAACGTGTTGCACCCCTGGCCGGGGTCGAGGGCGAAACCATTATGCTCCAGCCCTACCCTCAAGCGGACGATGCACTCATCAATGAAACGGCTGCAGCGGAAATAGACTGGGTCAAACAGTTCGTGCTGGGGGTACGCAAGATTCGCAGCGGCATGAACATCGACCCGCGCAAACCCCTGCCGGTACTGCTGCAAAATGGCAACACAAACGATCGACGCCGCCTTGAAACCAACCGTGACTTTGTTACCTCACTGGCGCGCGTCGAATCCATCGAATGGCTGGGTGACAATGAGGGCCCGGAATCTGCCACAGCACTGGTCGGCGAGATGAAAGTACTGATTCCCATGGCCGGACTGATCGACAAGGACGCCGAACAGGCGCGCCTGAACAAGGAACTGGAGCGCAAGCGCAACGAACTGGAACGCACGGAAAAGAAACTGGGCAACGCCAGCTTTGTAGACAAGGCTCCTGCCGCTGTTGTGGAGAAGGAAAAAGCCAAACTCGAAGATATCCGCACCACGATCCGCCAGCTGGAAGAACAGCTGGAGAAAATTGCCAGGTTGTGACTGACAGCCTGCCCGTGGTCAGGTCCTGCAGATATAAAAGGAATAACCAAAACTCGCCTGTTCAAGCGCAACAAGACTGCCGCCAGTCTGCCGGCAGATATAATCAATGTCATTCAGCGCACCCGGCTCGATTGTCACAACCTCGAGCACCTGGCCGGATGACAGGCGCTTCAAGGCACGGCAGGTGTTTATGATCGGCAAGGGACACCCCATACGCCTGGCATCAAGCGTGTCCGCAATTTCTCCTGAATAATGTCGCCCTGTTTCCATAATCTCCGGAACGGCAGGCAGGAACTGACCCTGCTCATGACGCTGGAAATCCGCATCGGCCTCTTCCATCGCCTTTAGATTGACAGGTTTCAGCCTGGAGATAACCCAGCCATGCAAGGGCGTCTTGCCGTAGATATTGCACAATGACGTCAGCGATTCCGGGTCAAAAATCTTGACCAGTGTTGGCTCGGTTACTGAATCAACATAGACAACCCCGCAATATGCTCTCTCGTGCGTGGCCCGCAGATGGGTATCGAGTGATTTGATATGGGCCTTGAATTCATCCTCGGTGGCAGTGCTACCGGCAGGCGGCTCACCTGACCGGTATAAATACCAGCCCGACCCGACATCCTCACCAACACGTTGCCAGACTTCATCAAGTTCATCCCAGCTCAATATACCGGCCAGGGAACCGGTTGCCAGCTCAACAAACGGGAGCGTAGCAACATCCTCTGGATACGCCGTACCGGTTAATTTTGTCATGACGCCTCTTTCATCAAACCAGGTTCCCTTGCCGAACCGGCAAGCCAGCGAGAATCTATGCTATTCTATATTCTATGATAATACACGAATCAAGCATATACTTTATTCCTTAAATGAATATATAGAACTGAATTTATGGATACGTTTGTATCAATGTCAATCTTTCGGAGGGTGGTGGAAACCGGTAGTTTCTCTGCAGTGGCCCGGGAAACCCGGTTTTCTCAGCCAACTGTTAGCAAACACATAGCGGCCCTTGAGGAACGCCTTGGCATTCGATTACTCAACCGCAGCACGAGGCAGCTCAACCTTACCGAAGCCGGTCGCGAATATTATGAACACTGCGTTCGTGTTCTCGATGATCTGGCCGAAGCCGAAGCCAGTGTCGGCCGTGCAAAATCACAACCCACCGGCACACTTCGTGTCAGTACGCCCATCGCTTTCGGGCGTTTGCAGATTCTCCCTCATCTCTGGAAATTTCTAGCTGCGTATCCTGACCTGAAGATCGACTTACTGATGGACGATCACAATGTGGACCTTGTGAAAGAAGGGGTTGATGTGGTTATCCGCATGGGTCCTATGGCAAGCTCTACACTGATCGCGCAAAAAATAGGCGATTGTGCCAGGGTAACAGTGGCAAGCCCTGAATATCTGGCCACCCGGGGAGAACCGAAGAAACCTGCCGACCTGAAGGATCATGACTGCCTGGTATTTACATTGCTGTCAACGCGAAATGAGTGGCATTTTAACGGCCACAAGGGTGTAGAGAAGAGTTACGTTAACGGCCGTTTCAGTACCAACAGCCCGGATGCTGTTCGTGAGGCCGTGCTGGCCGGCATGGGTATAGCCGTAACACCGTTATGGCTGATAGAGGGCTGTGTTGAGCAGGGCAGGTTAAAGGTCATTCTGGGTGACTATAAGCCGACTCCGATGGAAGTCCATGCGGCCTATCCTGACAGGCGCTTCGTACCAGGCAAAGTCCGCTATTTTATTGACCATGTTCGCACCACACTCGATTCATCAGTTACATCTGTTCACTAGAGAACACCCGGACCCTGTCCATCAAGACGTATCCAGCCCGGTCGATAGCGTATCAAGAGAACCCCACATCACCGCTGGAAACAAACATGGTCCTGGCATCACAATCTGAAAACGCTTTACCCGGTCTTGTACTCCTGCTGGTTCTTGCGGGACTGGCGGGGTGTGCCTCGACCTCCCGGGTTACAGGGCATCCGGGGGCAGAAACAAAAGCGGCACCTCCGGTATCAGTAAAACCTCACCGTCCCTCTCACGAGGCACTGACCGCAGCAGCCAACATGGTTGGAACACCCTATCGTTACGGCGGAGCAAGTCCGCGTGGTTTCGATTGCAGCGGACTGGTGTACTACGCCTACAGCAAGGCCGGCTTACAGGCACCACGCAGTACAAAAGAACAATATCGCCAGATCAAACGTATCCCGATATCACAGCTTCAGCCCGGCGACCTGATATTTTTCAATATCTCGGGGAACAAGGTTTCTCATGTCGGCATTTATGCCGGTGGTAATCGTTTCGTGCACGCACCATCAAGCGGAAAATTCGTCAGCTATGCATCACTCCGGAACCCCTACTGGAGCAAGAGGATAGTCGGCGCCGGACGGCTTCCCGTCATTAACCGAAAAAACTGATTCTTCAAAAACCAAACCCTTTCAAAACCATATCGGTAAAACTGACAACCCCGACCACCTTCCTGTCGTCAATGACCGGAGCACGGGAAAGGCCAAACTGCTCGAACATCCGCGCACAGTAGCGGATATCCATATCAGACCGAACCGATATTACAGGCTTGGACATGATCTCGTAGATATTCACGCGCTCTGGCGAACGATCACACGCCAGCACACGTTTGGCGATATCCGATAGCAATACCATGCCATATTCATCATCATCGTGGCGCTTATCGACAATCAAACACTTGGTATCCACATGCTGCATAGTCTTCAGGGCATCGGCTACCGTAAGCTTTCCATCGATCATATCGAAGCCGGATTTCATAACATCACGAACCCGGGTCACCTTGTGTTCACTCATAACTCATCCTCCACACGCTCTACCAGTTCCGTCACCTGATGCTGGACTCCCACAGCATCTTCAACATCAATCTGAAACGCAATGCCGGTACCCGGAGTCTCGTCAAAACGGCCAACATCACATACGGTTTCCAGGATTTTCCGGCTCAGGTGTTCCTCTACCAGCAACAACAGGACATCACGCTGCGTCTCCAGCGACAGGCCGAGAAAAGTCTTGCTTTTGACCATACCCTCGCCACGCGCATTACTGATAACTGTTGCGCCTGTCGCACCTGCTCCACGTGCGGCATCCATTACCTTGTCCGTCTTGCCATCTTCCACGAAAGCAATAATCAGTTTGAAATGCATAAGCTATACGCTCCCCTCTCTGTTGCGTTTTGCACGCCGCGCACGAAGCTCTGACAACTGCGCATAGGCCATTACACTCATGATCGGAAACAGGCTGGCAAAAGCAATCAACCCGAACCCATCGATCAATACATTCCGGCCGGGCACAGTTTCCGCCAGACCAAGTCCCAGCGCAGCGACCAGTGGTACCGTCACAGTCGAAGTAGTAACTCCACCGGAGTCATATGCCAGCGGCACAATCATTTTTGGAGCAAACAGTGTCTGGACAACCACGATAATATAGCCAACGATAATGAAGTAGTGGATTGGATACCCCGTTACAATGCGCCATGCTCCCAGCGCAATACCAATCGCCACCCCGATGGCAACGGAAATCCTCAATCCCCACACACCCACTGATCCACCTGACACCTGGTTGGCCTTGATGGCGACTGCCATCAGTGAAGGCTCGGCTATCGTTGTTGAAAAACCGATGGTAAAGGCAAACAGGTACACCCAGTGATATTCCGCCCAGTGTATGGCGCCGGAAAGCTGTTCCACACCATCAAATATAAATGCCGGATCGGTCAGTTGCATGGCCATTACCCTGCCCAGCGGGAACAATGCCCGCTCCAGCCCCAGCAGGAACAGCGCCAGACCGATGACGACGTACACAAAACCAATCAGCACCTGACCCAGATTCGGTACCGGACGGCGGATCACCATGAGCTGGAATACACCAATAATGATGACAATCGGTGCCACGTCATGAAGGGTATCAAGCAACGTCTGAAGAAACTCGGCCAACAGGCTCACTGTATAATCATCCCGTAGAGCATGACAAAAATCATCGGCGTCAGCGAAGCCAGCGCGATCAGACCAAAACCATCCACCAGCGGACTGCGCCCACGAATTGACGACGCCAGTCCAACACCGAGTGCTGTCACCAGCGGCACTGTAATTGTAGAGGTTGTAACGCCACCTGAGTCATAGGCGATACCCACAATCTCATCAGGAGCAAAGAAAGTGATCGTCACAACCAGCACATAGCCACCGGCGATCAACCAGTGCATGGGCCAGCCTTTGAGAATACGCACCACCCCAAGCATGATTGCGAAGCCTACGGAAAATGCGACTGTCAGCCGCAAGCCATCAGCATACGCATTACGGTCCCGCTCAGTCGGCCCTATGGCGCCATCAGCCGATGCTACCGCAGCCGCCTCATCCGCCACGGCAATCAACGCTGGCTCAGCAACTGTAGTCCCGAAACCCAGTGCAAAAGCAAATATCAACAGCCAGGCAAGACTGCCCTTGCGCGCCAGCGCATGTGCAATCGACTCGCCAATCGGGAACAGTGCCATTTCCAGGCCGCTGATAAAAAACGTCAACCCGGTAACAACCAGTAAAATACCAATAAAGAGTTCTAACAGGTTGGGGATTGGTTGCTGCAACACCACCAGCTGGAAAAACACCACGACCAGCACTACCGGCAGCAAATCCCTCGAACTGCTTATCAGCGCGCCGGCAAAAGCGCGCAATGCGCTACCCATCAAACAATCGGGATCAAGATGGCTGAACCGCGCTGACAACCAGCTTAACGATTCCCCATACCGTTAGAACAAACAGAATTGTCGCGACAGCGCCAACTGCGAGATAGGTGGAGATGTTGCCTTGTCTGAAATCTTCCTGGTGCTTCTTGGTACTCTGCACACCAAACATCGAGGCAAAGACACTGCCAACCACACTAAAAAGCGACTGGCCCCGTGATGATGACGGTTTTTTCTGTTGCGACATATAAACTCTCCGAAACAACCTGTGACAGGCCAGACCACTGAACAAAGGTCTAATGAATTTCATTGAAATCCGGCACTTAAGTTTGCCCAAAATCCGCCGCTAGCATTAATCGACGCCCGGCTTGATGTATTTTAACTCATTTTTCAGGGTGTTAGTGAGGCAATATTACCTCGGTTGTGCGGTCAGCAGGGAAGCTCCGCAGTGAAGTTTTTCTGCTGTGACGATTTCTGGAAATTTAGGGGCACCGTATGCCGACGGTCTTAATTCTCGACGGGGAGCTTTCCCGACGACAACATCTGGTCAGGCTGATCACGAATATTGATCCGCAACTCCATGTCGAAACTTTCGTCAAGGCCGATGCTGCGCTTACCTGGTTACGCTGGCACCCGGCCGACCTCGTCATCTCCGACAGCCAGTTTACCGATATTCGGGCAACCAGCATCATTCATGGTATACGCCAGCTACCGGATTGCAGTGAACTGCCTGTTGTCATGCTCACGCCGTGTGAAGACCTCGACTGCCGTCGTGATGTGCTGAACGCTGGCGCAACCGATCTCCTGACTATCCCGCTCGATGACCTGGAGTTCGGTGTACGTTGCAAAAACCTGCTGACATGGCGCAGCCAGCAAAAGATTATCCACCAGCGCGCCCGTTGGCTTGAACGGCGCGTATCAGAAGCCACCAGTGAAATCCGTAAACGTGAACACGAAACCCTGTTACGACTGGCCAAAGCCGGTGAATATCGTGATGAATGCACAGGGAATCATGTGCTTCGCATGGCCAGGTACGCCCGCCTGATAGCCGAACAGCTGGGTCTTTCCAAAAGCGACTGCGATGCCATAGAGATGGCGGCACCAATGCACGATATCGGAAAGATCGGTGTACCGGACCAGATCCTGCGCAAACCGGCACGACTCACGCATGCTGAATTCGAGATTATGAAGCAGCACACGCTTATCGGTTATGAGATCCTCAAGGACAGCCCTTCAAAATATCTGCAGACCGGTGCAATCATTGCCCTCAGTCACCACGAGAAGTTTAATGGCACCGGCTACCCACACAAGCTGGGTGGACACGAAATACCTCTGGTTGCGCGCATCGTCAGCGTTGCTGATGCCTATGACGCATTGACCTCGGAACGCCCCTACAAGGAAGAGTGGCCGGTACAGAAAGCCGTCGATTATATTAATAACCAACGCAAGAAGTTCTTTGACCCGGAATGCGTCGATGCCTTTCTTGCCGAACTCGAAAATGCACTGCGCATCAAACAGTCACTTATAGACAGGCCCCGCAAGTCAAATTCACACCGCTAGTTTTACCGGATGCAATTGGTTTAAATCGTCCGGGGGGGTATCGCAAGTATCCGCAACCGCTGAACCTGTACATTGAAGATCTGCTATATCCGGTCGTCATTGCAGATCTTTGGTCAGGACTTTATCCAGATCAAAGTCCGGTTCAAGCTCACTGCAAACGTCACACAGGCGTGTGATGTTACAACTGGACTTCCAGCAACCAATCTTTCCAAACTGCGCGAAGAGAATACGTGACAGATGATCGGTGCTTCGCCCCTTGAGAAACACCAGGTCACCGGCACGCAGGGATTCTTCGAGCCATTCTGCCGCATCCCTGATATTTCTGAATTCGCGACAACACGACGCGTCCATTCCGGCGTCTGTTGCTGCTCGAACGGCATGGTGTGCATGAGCGCCCACGAATACGGCAAAATCACATAACCCGGCCGCCAGATGACCGATATTTCGCAGGCGCCGCCGGGGGGAATCCTTTGAGTCCGACTGGTCGCTAAACACCAGCCCGCGTCGCTTTGCCCTGGCGTTCCGAAGCACTTCAAGCATGGCCTGTAGCGTATCAGGAGAACCGTTCACTTCGTCGCGCATAATAATGGCGCCATTCGGCAAGGCGACAGGCTGCATCCTTCCCATGAATGGCGGCACTTGAGCAATCCGGCGGACTGCCTCGCCGACAGGTATACCGCAGGAATCGGCAACCACCAAAGCAGCGAGGACGGAGTTCAGCCAATGTGTGCCAACGAGTTGAGTCCGCACGTCGAAACGTTGTTTGCCGGTAACGAATTCGAACCGTAATCGGTCCGGCCAGCGGGATTCTGCCTTTTCCGCCCGATAGTCGCATGCCGGCGAGGAGCCGAAAAACACTGTCCTCTGCTTACTGCCCTTGGCCATTCTACATACTCTGTCATCATCGGCGTTGAGTACTGCGATGCCGTGCCGCGGGAGAAAACTCAACAATTCTGCTTTCTCTGCGGCGGTGGTCTCCAGGTCGCCGAACTTATTGGTATGCGTTCGGGCGACCCGAAGCACCACCGCGATATCCGGTTTCAGGAGGTGCGCGAGTCTGCGCATGTATCCGGGGCCCTGGACACCAACCTCTACGACCGCAAATCGATGCCAGGGACGCATTGCGCGTATCGTTCTGGGCACACCGTAGTGATCATTCTGATTCTGGAACGTTTTCAGGACAGGTCCGTGGGATTCCAGTGCCGCGGCAAGACACTCTTTGGCCGTGGTCTTGCCAACACTGCCTGTAATAGCGATAACCGTTGTGCGTATCATCAGTCTGCGCCAGACAAAAGTCAGAAGCGCTGAAACACGTCCGCGCAGCAAGTCCAGGTGTGAGGCAATCAACATTCTCGCATCCTTGTTACCAATAAACGCTTCCGGTAGCGGAGAATCGCCGGCGTAAGGTTCCGGTTGTAGTCACCACTGATCATCAATCCTGATATTTTCAATCTCCATATCATCAAGCCTGCCTCAACTTTAGTAATTGCCCGGAAATATCCTGTGGACTGGCGTTGTCGAACCGTGTGCGCAACCAGATTTCGCAAGCCATCAGGCGAAAGTGATAGTACGGACGTTGCTTCGCCAGTTCCAGAATCTCCGACTGATCCCGGGATGGCCATTTCAGCAAGTCCGACACACGGCCATTGCGCAGGAATTCCGCTGTGTTGGACCACATGGAAGGCGGCATCGTAAACCCTATTTTAGGTGCCTGGATTATATTTTCGGGTAGATGTTTTCGAGCCAGGCTTTTAACTATTCTCTTGGTGACGCCTCTATGATATTTGGCGCTCACGGGTAGATCCAGACCGAAGTTGATCAGATTGTTTTCAAGAAAGGGTACACGTGCCTCGATGGAATGTTTCATTGTCATTTTATCCACGCTGCTCAGGCCTTCACGCATTTGTACATAGATGTCTTCGAAGCTGCTGGATAGAAACCCCCGGTCTTCCAGCGAAAGTCCGGCCAGCTTCTTGAACAAACGGCGTTGGCGCAAGGTTCTTGATGCACCGGCAACGAACAGAATGTTTGATGAACTGGAGATGTAGTTTATGGGATGACCCCGCGTCAAGTCGTGCGCTATCTGATCCTCTATATTTACAGGTCGCAAGCCGGGCAGATACTTGCCTGCCGCCCGGGTATAGCGATTGTCGGGTATCCACCTGGCGCGAAGTGCATTTTTATACCAGTGACGGTACGCCGCTGCATGCCAGGTATAACCACCAAACAGTTCGTCAGCCCCGTCGCCTGTCAGGACAACCTTGAACCCGTCCCTGCGCAGGGTTTTCGCAACCACCATGGCGGCGACGTGCTGGGAAAAAAACAGGGGTTGGTCATTGGCGATAATGGCTTCGGGCAATGTGCGAAACCAGCTCTCATGGTCCACCGGAACGCGTCGCAGCTCTACCCCGAGCGAGTCTGTGATCAGTCGGGCACGTGCCACTTCCTGGCCGCGCATCCCTTCGATATCCGCAACATAAGAGACAAGATCAGGTGAATGCCTGGATGCCAGGGCGGTAACAAGACCGGAATCCAGTCCGCCGCTACACATCGTCGCCACAGGAACGTCGCTGATGAGATGCATTTCGACACTACTGCCTAGCAAGCTCTCAAAGCGGGCGAGATGAACGGAAAAGTCCTGGCCTGCGTTGTCGCTTATCTGTTCCGGTGAGATGTCACGCAAAACGTCAAAATATGTGGTGAGCTTCTCTCTACCTCTATGAAACCGGCACAGGGTTCCGGGTAAAAAAGCCTCTACACCCTGATAGGGCGTCATGGAGCCATCGAAACGTTCATATAGCAGCAAGGAAAACAAGGCGTGATGGTCGCACTCACACGTCACCGATGGATGTTCAAAGAGGGCTTTTTGCTCCGAAGCGAAAACAAAACCACCGCCGGTTCTGGCAATAAACAGCGGTTTTATACCGAGCCGGTCCCGGGCAAGCCATACGGATTGATCCCGAAGATCGTGGTAAGCGAAAGCGAACATGCCATTGAACCGGGGTACGGCGCGTTCCGGCCCCCAATGGTGCAGTGCGTAAAGCACAACTTCGGTATCCGTTTCGCTCATGAATGTGACGCCTTCCTGTTTCAGCAGGCGGCGCAATTCGCGATAGTTGTAAATTTCGCCATTGAAAACAAGCACACCAAGGCCGTCGTTGGTAATAAAAGGCTGATGTCCCCGCTCGCTCAGGTCAATGATACTCAGGCGAGCATGTCCGAAACCGACACCCTCTTTATGCCAGGTTCCCACATCATCAGGCCCACGCCTGGATATTTGCGAGAGCATAGCCTGTAAAATACTGTCCTTGCGCTCATGGGTGTCACCCACAAATCCTGCAATGCCACACATATTATTGTTTTCCGAATCAATGTTTACGAGCTGGTCAGGCTAAAAAGCCTTTAGCCTATTCTAGTGACAATGACACAAAAGGGGGAGCCAGGATTCTGGTTGGCCTGACGAGCGGCGTGGGCCGAATTCTGCCTCAGCACCGAATTACCGTCGGCGTGCGATACCCTGGTTCTGAATTGTTGCCTTACAGGTCTTCCTGGTCTGGTATGATCTGTTGTACAGAATTAACAGATAAAATTTCTCTAACCAGATGAATTTGCCTCCAGAATATTCACCAGGCTTGCTTCGACGCACCTTCAGCCGACTTCGGGAAATACAAAAATGGGAAGGCAACCATGGAATATTCAACCGCATACTTGCGAGCCTGGGATACCGGTGTGTCGGTTGGTACGTTCATTCACTACAGCACCCGATAAGTCCGGTTGAGGCACGCACTGAGTTCGACTTTACCGAACTATCAGGCGCTGACCTGGAGCGCTATCTCCTGTTTCGTCGAGGCGCCAGGGAAGAAGATATACTGGCCCGCCTGGCAGCAGGCAACAGATGCTACGCAGCCCTGTGTAATGGTGAAATCGCGTCTGTCAGCTGGATCGCTGAAAAACAGGGGTATCTGGAGATGATCGGGTACCGGTTCCCCCTGGAGTCGGATGAAATTTATATGTTCGATTCGTTCACAGCGAAAAGATATCGCGGAAAACGGCTTGTTCCAGCACTATACTCAAGGTTAACCGAGCATTACAGGGCGGGTGGCTACCGGACCGTCATCACGTTGATCGTTCCAGAAAACAAGTCAAATATCACATCGCGAACACGTTCGGGTTTCAAACAGACAGGCAGTGTGACACAGCTCAAGCTGGGGTCCTTCTGCTGGTACCGCTTCCACGGCGAGTGCAGACCGCAAGTCCCTGGACTGGACAAGCAGTGATGCCGACCCTTCCTGTAAAACGGGGAATATTGTCATCAGCCGTCTGGAAATTGCTCGAATATGCTCCACTCACGGCAGAAGCATCCATGGACAGGTTGCACTACATAGCTTCAAGCATCGCAAACTGGCGAGTACCGGTAATACGTTGCACTGGCACTCATCCTGAGACCGGGAAAGCCGTAGCCGTCATCGTCGCCGATAATCAGCCCTCTGCCGAGCACTTTATCCGGCACATGGCAGGCATTGACTTCAGAACAGAAGAACTGGGCAAGGTTCCCGTGTGGAAACTGCCCGGTTTTTTTACTGAACATGGCAGTGATACCACCATGTCCATTGCACACATCAATAGCCGACTCGGGCACCTGCTGTTCACGGGGAAGCAGCTTCATGTTCCGGAATGCCTCGGCACGCGCCTGACTGTTCCCGATCATGGTGAAGCAACAAGCCGTGCCAGGCGTAGCCAGGCATCGAATCTGAGACGATTCCACAGGAACGGGCTTGACTGGGAAGTGAGCCGAAGTCTGGATGAATTCGACGACTTCTATCATAAAATGTATGTACCCTTCACACTCGCGAGACATGGTGATGCCGCCACAATCCGCAGCTATTCCCGGCTGCGGAACTACATGCTTCACGGCGGTATTATCTGGGTATTGCATAACGGGCGCAGAATCTCCGGAGACCTGTTCGCAGAGTCGGGAGACACCCTGTACTGGATATGCACCGGTACCGATCATGGGCATGAGGAACCCGTGTCGTTAGGGGCTACCAGCGCAATCTATATATTCGGGGTACAGTATGCGCGGCAGGCCGGGCTTGGTCAGCTCGATCTCGGAGTGTGCCGTCCTTCATTGCGCGATGGCATACTTGCACACAAGAAGCGCTGGGGAGCTGAGTTGCGACCCTCGACCCGTTGCCAGCACTCACTGATCATCCAATGGGAGAACTGGAGCGAAGAGTTAGCACATTTTCTCTGGCACACCGCACCCGTCATCCAGGACGAGGACGGACTGACAGGAATTGTATCTGTGCCAGACAGAAGCCCGGAACCGGAGATACTGCAGAAGGAACTACTGGGGCCAGGAATACGGGGACTGAAAATCCTGGATGGCGAAACCACGATTTCAGTCAAAAACCGAACAGGCGTCTGACACCTCGGGTTATTGGCTTGAACCAGCGCCTGCGCCGGACAACATAGCCCAGACTGAAACGATCGGTTTCCGAGTACACCGTATGCCAAAAGGGAATACCCGGATCAATCCGGAAGGCGCGCACATTCCATTCACTATCCAGCGCAGTAACAATGCGCCCCGTGTCAGGTTCTCTGTATCTGAAGAATGACTTACCGGGCTCGCTGGCATGAGTGATATAAACCCTCCAGCCGGGAGATGCACTGTTGGTGTGCCACCCCATGTACCCTCCCCGGGGATACCAGAAGTGGCCGCTGCATCGAACCTCAAGTGGGTAAGGTGCCTCGAAGGTCTCAAGCAACCGCCGGCTCAGCAACTCATCAACTCTGGCACGTCGAATCAATATGTCCTCGCTGGATATGGAGTGTGCATCATTGGGTATGTTGAATGAAATAACGTTGGATATCTCCCGATTCGTCGCGATGCCATGAACATCCTTTTGGCTGCCCAGTATCTGCTCAAGCGCCTGTTCACAGACCATCTCATGTGCCTTGCCAGCATCATTGCCTGGCGCAGGTTGCCCGATTATGTGTTGCTGGGCCATAATCATGCCGTGGATCGCGTCAACAAGTGTCGGGTCATCAAGCCATCCGGGCAAATCAAAAAAAACCTGCTCTGAGCTGATCGGAATTCTTTCCACAATGTCCTCCGGAGAAAATCAGTCTAAAGCATAGCTGCTATTTGAACAATTTCTCCTTAAAATAACTGCTACAGATTATAAGAAAACGCGAGACATCAATGTCATATACTGATCTTTCCCTGACTTATCCGCAGTTCGTTATACAGTGCGTCAACCATGGCTATGATAATGCCAGCCTCCGCAAGGTGCGGGATGCATATGAATTCATGGAAGAGATGAGTGATGGCCTGTTTCGCGCGCAGGGCGCTCCATTTTCATGCCATCTTTTACGCACTGCGAGTATTGTCCTTTCCACAGGAGCTGCTCTGCCGGTTGTGCTGGCGGCCATGGTGCACTCAGCCTATCGCCTGCGCCTGTTTAAAAACAGTCGCAGGCGTGCATACAGACTTTCGCACCGCAGCCACTTGCAGACCATTCTCGGTTCTGATGTTGAAATGCTTGTGTATGCCTATGCACACCTGCCATGGTACAGCCCGGATACTCTTGATCAGCACCTTGCGAACCTGGAATCCGCGACTCAGTCAACAAGGAACGTCCTCACCATCCGTTTGGCAGATGAGCTTGAAGACTGGCTGGACCTGTCACTGGCGTTCATGGACCGCGATCAGGTCGCATGCCGTATCGAAGCCTACGGTTCCTTGTGTATCCGGCTTGCAGAACGCATGGAACTGGAGGGACTTGCAAATAGCATGCGAGATGCTGCCGCGCAATACCGGAACATGGAGCTACCTGATGTGGCTCTTATGCATCGACACCGGGCCTATGAGCGTTCACGTGCTCACCTGTGGGAGATGAGCGCGCCTGAAGCATGGTTGTTGAATTTTGCCCGGCGCGTTGTACTCGCGCTGAGGAGCAAGGATACATCACGCCGAGCCGGCAAACGGAGATCACCATCAGCTCGTTCCTGAACAGACTGTACGGAACTGCCATCGTGGCTTCGCATCTGCCCTTCCAGAAGCAGGCCGACTATCTTCCCGCGTCACGTCTGGGCAAGATCCGCGACAGGCGGGTCCGTAGCCTCGTAAATCATGCGGCAAAGTATGTGCCCTATTACAGAGAACTGTTTCATGAACACGGTATCGATCCACGGGCAATCAGAACAGCGGCGGATCTCGAAATGCTGCCCCTGCTCGACAAGCAAACCGTCCGGGATAATCCACGAGCGTTCGTCTCCACTTCGCGCCGTGGCCAAACCGCAATTCCCTTCAAGACCAGCGGCTCGACGGGTATGCCGCTCACTATCTACCATGACAGACGCTCCCTGCTTGCCAACATGGCGCGCACCTGGCCAGAGAAAGCGATCATTCGAAAGGTCCTGGGTAATAATCGAGCCGGGAGACAGGCAACCATTCTCTATCCCTCCTCGACAGTACGCAGAATCTGGGAACTCTATCGCGAGTACTCGTTTGTACCCGGACCTTCCCGCCAGCTGCTGCTAGACGTAAATGATCCTTTTGATGAGATCATCAAGGCAATCAATACGTTTAAACCGGACATTGTTTCAGGCTATGGCTCCTATCTGGAAACCTTGTTTCGCATGGTAGATGCCAGGCAAACAGCCGTACACCTTCCCAGGGTACTGACCTACGGCGCTGACAATATGACCGAGGGCGGACGTCAGTTAATTGAAAACAAACTCGGGATTCGTGTGTTTTCGAGATACAACTCTGTCGAATCATTTCGAATCGGTTTCACCTGCGAACAGCATCATGGATTTCACATTCGGGAGGACCTGTGCTGTCTGCGGGTTGTCGACGCCCATGGAAACACGCCCGGTGATGGTGAACCCGGAGAAGTGGTGATATCCAACCTTGTCAATCGTGGTACCGTACTAATCAATTACCGGATCGGTGATCTGGGCGTCATCACTCAAAAACCCTGCCCTTGCGGACGAACACTTCCGATGCTGGCGAGCCTCGAGGGACGCAGTGAAGATATTATCTATCTGGCAGATGGCCGGATGGTACACCCCAGGATCATCTGGAACGTATTCAAGGGAAGAAACGACCTGCTTCAGTACCAGCTGATCCAGCACAAGCCTGACAGCTTTGAGCTGAAAATTGTACTTGCGGGCAGCCCGGGCCATGATGCTGCCACCAGGGATATTCTGACTGATCTGGGCAAACTGCTCGGGGACGTGGAAATCACCGTCTCATGCCATGAAAGCCTCTCCGTGGGTAACCGGAAATTCAGACCTGTTATTTCCCGGTGTAGCCCCACACTGATGTCATGATCGGAAAAATCGGCATGTTCTCCCGGCTGCTATACAACAGGCAGCTCTCCCCCAAGGCGCTACAGACCCTGCAGTTGCGCAAGCTGCAAGCAACCGTTGCACAGGCCTATGACCAGGTACCGTACTACCGCCATCTACTCGATGAAGCAGGCGTAACTCCCGGCAGCATAGGCAAGCTGGATGACCTGAAAAAAATTCCGGTGAGCACCAAGGATGACCTCAGAAAAGCCGGTAAAGAGAGCCTGATAGCCCACAATACAGACCGTAAGGATCTGATCTGCGTCCGGACCAGTGGCACCAGTGGCAAGCCGTTCGAAGTTTTCATCACCGGCCGTGAGCGGAAATTACGCAGGCTCATCGATTTCCGCACGCTTCTTAATATCGGATTCCGGCCCCGCGACCATCTTGTCACACTCGGCCCCAGGATACCGATACAACGCGGGCTGCACGAGCGGCTCGGCCTGTTTCGTACAGACCAGGTCGACCCACTTGCACCCACGGCTGAAACACTTGATCAACTCGGCAAGTTGAGACCGGGTTTTCTATGGACCTACCCCAGTGTTTTTCGTTCCCTGCTCAGAAATGCCGACCAGGAAATACTCCGGAAGCTCAGGCCGCATACACTCATCACCTCGGCCGAAACCGCGGACCCGAAACTGCTCAGAGAGTCATGGGATGGAGAAGATGTTGCTTATTACAATTTCTATGGCTCTATTGAGTCAGGACGTATCGCATGGGAATGCCCGGAACACAACGGCCTGCATATCAATGCAGACCACGTGATTCTGGAACTCGAGCCGGTCAGTGGACTGCAGCACGGCATTGCGGCCGGACTTGGCCATGTGGTAATAACCACGTTGAATATGCGCGCAATGCCGTTTATCCGCTACCGGCTTGGCGATCTGTGTTCCTTTGTTGACAGCGACTGTTCGTGTGGCAGCACCTGGCCGACTATTTCCGCACCGATCGGCAGAGCCACCAGTCTTGCGAAACTGCCGAGCGGTCGTTACATTCCTGCATTTGAATTTACTCACATGCTTCGCCAGATCGAATGGATCGATCAGTTCCAGGTTATTCAGGAGGCATCAGGGAGCTTCACTGTAAATCTTGTAACAACAGGTCCTGCAAGTGATAATGAGACAGCACAACTACGGTCGCGTATAACAAAGCAGCTGAAAGAGCCCGTTGAGATCAATGTGCGGATAGTAAAACAATTACAGCAAAACAATTACAAGCTCCAGGATTTTCTTGTAAGGAGTGCCGACACACCATGACCTGTTCGATCAAAAATCCGGTATCAACCAGACCAGCAGTGTATTGCAGTCTCATGCCATGCCCGAACCACGTCACATACTGATCCTCGGCGGAGATGCCGATGGTAACCTGGGTGACCGGGCGATCCTGATGTCGATGTGCCATGCTCTGCATTCCATCAGGCCCGATGCCACGATCACCATCATATCGAGACATCCCGGGCGCGCCCACGCAGATTACGGAGAAAGGGTTCATGTCATTTGCCCGGGAATCTCCGGATCAATCAAGCTCTGCAAGGCCGCAGCAAGAAGCGACCTGGTCCTGTGTGGGGGCGGCGGCCTGATTCAGGACGACGACAGCCTGATAAAGGTACCCTACTGGGCAATGCGTATACTGTTGATGCGCGCCCTTTGTCCCAGGGTGGTCGGCTATGCGCTGGGCGTCGGACCACTCAAGGCCGGAATCAGCCGCTTGTTTGCAAGACTTGCATTCTCATGTATGACTCAAATCACGGTTCGGGATCCCGAGGCCCAGGCCGTGGCACAGGCACTCACCCGGAAAGCCGTTGAGCTGGTCCCCGATCCAGCCCTGCTAGTGTCCGGGGCTGACAGCGAAAAGGATTCGAATCACCTGCAGACAGCCGGTGTTCCACCCAATCATAAACCGGTCATCGGTATCGCACCGAGACGCTGGTTTCCACCCAAATCCCGGCTTGTTCCCCGGCGTATCGCAGCACGCTTCCGGCAACCATCCTTCGAACAATCGACACGCCTGGTGGAATTGCTGACCCAAACCCTCGGCAATCTGGTAGATAAACACGACGCCTACATTCTCTTTCTGCCGAGCTACACCCTGGCGCATGAAGGGGATGAACAGCTATGCCGCATGCTGATGGACGCCCTTCCCCCGGACAGATCCGGGATGTTGTTGATCAGCAGTCCCGGGGAGTACCGGGCTGTCTGCAAAAAGCTGGATACGCTTGTCGGAGGACGCATGCATCCGACAATATTTGCATCATCGATCGGCACCCCTGTTGTCGGACTCTCCTATAATCACAAGTTCGAGGGCTTCTTTGAACTGCTGGGTCAGCGTGAGTCGGTACTGGATGTGCAGTCCTTCGTCCGCGATGGTCGCACAGAACAACTGACCGGTTTAATCGAGAAGGCCCTGCACGACACCACCAGCCCCAGAGACAGAGTTGACGATATGTGCGCAAGAATCAGGAAGTTTAACCAAACATTGATGCAACAGGCTTCCTGAGGGTGCTGACACTTTACCGTACTTACCGGAGCCTGGCGCGCTCGCAGTGGCTAACCACAGAACAACTTCATCTGCTCAGGCAAAAAAAGCTGCAAGAACTTGTCTCGCATGCCTACACGCATGTGCCGTATTACCACAAACTCTTCAGGAAAGCGGGCATTCACCCAACAGATATACGAACATTCGATGATCTGTCGCACATACCCGTCACAACCAAGCGCGACTTGCTGGAGGCGGGGCCCGGACAAATCACCAGCGGGGTTTTCCCGGCCAGGAAACTCGTTGCAGAACGCACAACAGGATCAACCGGCGAACCATTCACTGTTTTCCTTGATCGCAACTGGCTCAGGGTTCGCAAGGCTCTTTTTCTACGTGCGTTACACACTGCCGGCTGGCGTCCGGGCCGGAAACTGGTGTTCGTGACTGCGGGTCGCAAACCCTGGCACCGGAGAATCATGGGATGGCATTATATTTCTTTTGCAGACTCCCCCGAGTCCATGCGGGAACAGTTGAATCGAATACGGCCAGACGTTCTGTACGGATGGGTGACGCCCCTGCGTGAACTCGCACGATACATCCGCGACACTGGCAAACGCATACACTCACCACAGGTAACCATTACAACTGCCGAAACGCTGGTTGCGCAAGACCGGGAGCTTATCGGACGCGCTTTCAAAAGCCGATTGTGCGAATTCTTCGGCATGACGGAGATGGGCATTATCGGCTGGGAATGCCGGGAGGCAGGCCAAATGCATATTGCAGAAGATACCTGTCACGCAGAACTCGCACCTGACCATGACACCTCAGGCACAGGCCGCCTGGTCATGACAAACCTCGAGTTGCGAGCGACTCCGTTTATACGTTATGAAACCGGCGATCTGGCACGCTTCGGTCCTGCCACAGCATGCAGGTGCGGCCGCTCCTTGCGGACACTGGCGCGTATCGATGGACGTCTCGTTGACTGCATTCGTCTTGAAGACGGCCGTGTTATCTCGCCCTACCAGGTTACCCTTGCGCTTGAACCGCTGAAGGGCATAGGACGGTTTCATGTCATTCAGGAAAATCCCGGCAAAATCAGTGTGGAACTCGAAGCAAATCAGAAAGACGCAGACGCTCTCCAGAGCGCTGTTCGAAACGCACTCATCCCACTTACAGGCACCGGTGTGGAACTTGGCATTGTCCTGAAACAAACTTTGGCAATGCAGCCCGGAAGGAAATTCCGTGTGGTTGAGAACCGCTGCATACAGCAGAGCACACCATGAAAATCCTTACCATCTGCTACGAATACCCTCCATTGGGTGGAGGTGGCGCCCCCGTTTGCGAGGGTCTTTGCGAATCGCTGGTTGACAGGGGTCACCATGTCGATGTCGTCACTTCGCTTGCGAAGAACCTTCCAGCTGAAGAACAGCGTAACGGGGTTAGCATTTATCGCACACGCTGCCTGAGGCGCCATGTACATTACACCACCACATTCGAGCTGCTGACCGGCATTTTCCCGGCCTTGCGAAAGGCTGCAGAACTATGCAGGACAACAGACTACGACCTGATTCATTGTCATTTCATTGTCCCATCCGGGATTGTCAGCTGGCTGCTCGCCAGGCAAACCGGCACACCCTATCTGATCACCGCGCATGGCTCCGACATTCCGGGGTATAACGAGGATCGATTTAATCTCAGCCATAAACTCATTTGGCCGGTGTGGAAACGCATTGTCAACGGCAGCCGGTCTACAGTGACACCTACGAGATACCTGGGGCATCTGCTAAACAGGCAGATCGACAAAAAGGGCGAGGTAATTCCCAATGGCATTAACCTGCAGCGTCCCGGCCCTGTTCAACCGGCAAACCGGATCCTGATGGTTTCGCGGATATTCGAACGCAAAGGTGTAGACATACTCCTGCGGGCATTTTCAGGTATGAATACTGACTGGGAGCTGGTTATTGCAGGAGACGGCCCGCTTCTGGAAAACGCAAAAGAACTGGCGGCCGAACTTGGCATTACGGTGCAATTCCTTGGACATGTAGACAAGGCACAATTACCCGACCTGTATCAATCCGCGAAAGTTTTCGTTCTACCCTCGTCACGCGAGAATTTCCCCGTGGTACTGCTTGAGGCACTTGCTGCCGGCTGCGCCATTATCACTACACACGGATCAGGGTGCTCTGAAGTCGTCGGTGAAGCAGGTATACTGGTCGAATCAGGTTCGCCACAGGCCCTGCGCCTGGCGCTTGAGGAGCTACTTGCAGATGAAAGCCAAATAGAAATGTTGCGCCGGAAATCGCTGCAACAGGTCGAGAAATTTACCTGGCAACACATCTCGGGAAAATACGAAGCACTCTATCATCAGCTTCTTCTACAAGCTCACGAACGACCGTGAAGCGACGCCTGCTTGTCCATTTTTCCTATGTGACTGTTTCCCGCTATGTGGCGGAACTGTTCTTTCTTGCCCGTGGCCTTACCGTTGCCCACATCCTCGGTCCTTCGACCTTCGGCGTATGGAGTGCCATGCGCATGCTTAACCAGTTCAGCAACATAGCCAACCTGGGCGCCAGTGACGGAATGTTTCAGCGAGCACCCTATGCCGATGCAGCCGGCAATCCAAACGCGGCACAGCGCTTTCGGGAGGTCGCATCGGGAATCAACGTTGCAACGGCATTGATCGCTGCCTGTACACTCGCTGCTATTGCGGCGTTCAAGCACCCCGATGCCCCGGTCAGCTGGTGGCTGCTGTTTGCCGGTGTGGTATTCCTGACCCAGACTTACCGGTTTAACATCTGGCTATTGAACTCCTGGAGAATGTTCGGTCTTTCCAGCATTTTCACTATCCAGTTCGCTGTACTTTCAACGGCTGCAGGAATACTCGGAGCCTGGCAGTTCGGTCTTGACGGGTTTCTCGTCGCGCTGCTTCTTTCTTACGGCATTACCCTCGGAACCGCCATAGCCCTTGGGCCTCCATTCCCACGTCCAGGATGGTCGCTGGCAACCGCAAAAGAGCTGATCGGGACCGGATTCCCGATACTCGCTTCCGGCCTGCTGATGGTGCTGTTGTGGACTACTGACCGGCTACTGATCTGGATCCATCTCGGTGAAAAGGATCTCGGTATTTACACCATCCAGAGCTACTTCACGGGCGCCATGCTGCTGATACCGACCGCCATCATGAGTGTTTTACGCCCTCACCTGATGGAAGCTCTGGGCGCCCGGACCACGAAAACGCAACTCGTTCCGGTTATGGAAAAGGGTGCCATGTTGTTCGCGCAGATAATGTGGCCCCTCGTCGGCATGGCATATCTGATCATACATCTGCCGATTCGCTGGATACTGCCGGATTATGCAGGAGCCATTGAGCCGGGCAGGATACTGATGTTCCTTACCTTCGTGACAATGCTGGGTACAATACCGGCCACATTCCTGATCTCTCTTGGTCACCAGAAATCATTACTGGCAATCAGATGCACGTCGGTGGCGGTTGCGGTATTCGCAGTAACGTATAGCCTGAACCAGGGAGGCAGCTATGAACAAATTGCAATGGCGACCGGACTTGGACTATTCACGTCGACTGCACTTGTCATGGCCGCTGTTTTTCGGGCTCTCAAGATTCCTGGTCGCAGCCGGCTGCGCTACGCCGGCTGGAACATCGGCATGCTGGTGTTGCTGGCAGCGACACTTGCGTTGGCAGAGTGGCTTCTTCCAGACAGACCTGATTCCTGGCAACAGGATCTCTCGAGTACCGCCGGGCGGTGTGCGGTGCTGTTGACTGTAGCGACGCCATTCCTTTACTTCATAATCCGGAAAACAACCACCATGCAACTTGACTAGTATCGACGGCTGGTTGCGCGCATCGTCAGCGTTGCTGATGCCTATGACGCATTGACCTCGGAACGCCCCTATAGACAAGCCCCGCAAGTCAAATTCACACCGCTGGTTTTACCAGATGCACGTAGTTTAAATCGTCCCGGGTGGGGCGCCTTTAATCATACAGTCCAGGGAAAACATTCCATGGGGACGCCAAAATTTAGCGATATTCCTCATCGATCATGGCAAATCCGGCATATTTCGCTGAACTACGATAATATTTCTGGCGAAAACAGAAAGATTCTCCTATAATGGCTGAAGCTACAGATTTTGTTATTCGCAGTTTTGGTTGTTACCTCCGCGTCACCCCATGAATTTCTCGTTTCATTACCTGTATGCAACTCTACTATTTGTTCAATTAATTTAAGGTAAATAAAGATATGGCTACAGGTACTGTAAAGTGGTTCAACGAGTCCAAAGGTTTTGGTTTTATCTCTCAGGATGCCGGCGGCGATGATGTGTTCGTACATTTCAACGCGATCCAGGGCTCTGGCTTCAAAACGCTGGCCGAAGGCCAGCCGGTCACCTATGAAGTAGAAAAAGGCCCTAAAGGCCTCCAGGCAGCCAATGTTACTGCTGCCTAGGTAATACCTCATCGGGTAAACCGATACGAAGAACCCCGCTCCGGCGGGGTTTTTTTTGGTGTGCATTCAAGTATCGGGTCAAGGCTTCCTTGCAATGACAGGGAATGGGGGAATTGACAGGGGAGCTACTCGAACGGATGTCGCTTGATCAGCGTTTCCTCACGATCCGGACCGGTTGAAATTATATCAATCGGCACACCACACAGTGATTCTACCTTGTCCAGGTAATCACGCGCGGGCTGCGGCAACTGGTCGAGTGACTTGGTGCCAACAGTTGAATCCTTCCAGCCCGGCATTTCTATCAACACCGGCTCGCATTTCTCCATCAGGTCGGCACCCACTGGTGGAATAGTGATTTCCTTGCCATCCAGCTTGTAGGCCACGCAGATTTTTACCGTCTCCATGCCATCCAGCACGTCCAGCTTGGTAATACAGATGCCGGTGACGCTGTTAACATCGAGTGAGCGACGCAGTGATACCACGTCCAGCCAGCCGCAACGACGCTGACGTCCGGTGGTTGCGCCGAACTCATGCCCCTTCTCTCCCAGGTACTGACCATCGTCATCGAACAGCTCGGTCGGAAACGGACCTGCACCGACACGTGTGGTGTAGGCCTTGACGATACCCAGAATATAGTCGAGTGCACGCGGCCCCACACCACTGCCACTTGCCGCACCACCGGAAGTGGTGGTCGAAGACGTGACATAGGGATAGGTGCCATGATCGATATCGAGCAAGGCGCCCTGCGCGCCTTCGAACATCACACTCTTGCCTTCGGCGCGCAGCTTGTGCAGTGTGCCCGGTACATCCTCGACCATAGGAGCAATCTGGTCACCCTGCGCCAGCGCCTCATCAAGCACCTTCTGGTAATCCACCGTATCGGCCTTGAAATAATGTTCCAGCGCAAAGTTATGGTACTCCATGACTTCGCGCAGACGTTCCTTGAAATGCTCCGGGTCAAGCAGTTCACCCAGGCGGATACCACGCCGCGAAACCTTGTCTTCGTAGGTCGGGCCAATGCCCCGCCCGGTGGTTCCAATGGCTTTTTTACCGCGCGCAACTTCACGCGCCTGGTCGAGCGCAATGTGATACGGCAGGATCAACGGGCAGGATTCACTGATGCCGAGTCGCTCGCGGGCCGGCACACCATTGCCTTCCAGGGTTTTAATCTCTTCGAGCAGGGCGGTCGGTGACAACACCACACCGTTACCGATCAGACATCGCACGCCGACGCGCAGGATGCCGGAGGGAATCAGGTGCAACACCGTCTGTTTGCCTTCGATGACCAGTGTATGACCAGCGTTGTGCCCACCCTGGAAGCGCACCACGGCGGATGCCCGGTCCGTCAGCAGGTCAACAATCTTACCCTTGCCTTCGTCACCCCATTGCGTACCGATGATAACTACGTTCTTGCCCATGGAACTCCCAACCCTGTTTCCTGAATCTGTTAAAAAACTGATGCCGGTTCAGGCGCCGAGCGACTGAACAACCCACTGCGAACCATCCCAGTGCAACACCCGGTCACAACCCGTTTCTGCAACATTACCTGGCTGGCCGTGTAACTGCCGAATAACGATTTCACCCGCAGTACGCAGCGACGCGATGGTTTCTGTCAATGTGGCATCGTCTTCGGCTGGCGCAAGAATCCCGCCCGCTGGTGCCGGCCATTGCCGGTTACCCAGCTCCATAAGCGAGCGCAGGTCCGTGCTGAAACCGGTGGCAGGCCGTGCGACACCGAACACCTTGCCGATGTCATCATAGCGCCCGCCACGTGCGATCTCCTGGCCACGATCGGCGACAAAGGCCGCAAACACGACACCGGTCTGGTATTGATACCCACGCAGCTCGGCGAGATCAAAATGCAGGCTGACATCCGGTAAACGCCGTGCCGCCAGGTCCGCGATATGCTGCAGGTTATCCAGGGCAGCCATGACACTGTCGCCGCTACCCTCCAGCAGATCACGGGCGCGCTGCAGGACATCGCTGTCACCGTTCAGTGTCGCCAGCCCGGCCAGGCGTTCACGCTGTGTCGTGGACAACTCCAGTTCGGCGAGAAATTCACTGATTTCCGGAATCGCCTTGCGCTGCAGGGCATCGAACAGAAAGGCTTCCTGTTCCGTATCCAGGTTGGCATCACGCGCCAGTCCACGGTAGATGCCCACGTGCCCCAGGTCGATGTACACATCATCGATACCGGTCAGACCCAGTGTCGCCACCATCAGCTGGAGAATTTCAACATCGCTCTCCGCACCGGCGTGGCCAAACAGTTCTGCACCAACCTGCATGGGACTGCGCGAACCGGCAAACCCGTCCGGTCGTGTGTGCAGTACAGTACCGAGGTAGCACAGACGGCTGGGCGCTTCACGCTGCAAACCATGTGCATCGATGCGTGCAGCCTGTGGCGTCATATCGGCACGCAGCCCCAGCAGGCGGCCTGACATCTGGTCGATCAGTTTGAACGTCTGCAGGTCGAGGTCGTGGCCGGCACCGGTAAGCAGGGAATCGAGATAGTCGACGAGTGGCGGGATGACCAGCTGGTAACCCCAGCCACGATACAAATCCAGAAGTTCACGACGCAACTGCTCCAGCCGCGCAGCCGGTTCCGGCAGCAGCTCTTCGATGCCCTCGGGCAGTAACCAGCGATTTTTGCCTTTCATCACGTTGGTACTTCCTAGCGAACCCAGTACAGTAAAGCCACGCCGGCCAGCATACTCACCAGCCCGGCGATGCGCAGGCTCCGGTCATCCATCTGCGCCAGCGTGGCCATCATACGCCTCACGGCACCCGGATTTACGAACGGCGCAATGCCCTCGATGACCAGCAGCAACGCCAGCGCTGCCCACAGATCATTCCACATCGCACACTCCAAAAAAAAGCCGGACGACATCACGTCGTCCGGACTCTGCATTATACGCCATTCGCCGGCTGGCGTTAGTTACCGGCCTTGCCGAAATAGCGGAAGAATTCGCTGTCCGGACTCAGCAGCATCATGTCACCACTGCCTCCAAGGCTTGCCCGGTACGCCTCCATACTGCGGTGGAAGTTGTAGAACTCCTTGTCCTTGCCGTAGGCCTTCGCATAAATTTCGGCAGCGGTTGCATCACCCTCGCCTCGCACCTGCTCGGCATCACGGTAGGCTTCGGCGATAATCACCTGTCGCTTGCGGTCAGCATCGGCGCGTATTTTCTCCGCCTCCTCGAAACCGCGTGAGCGGAACTCCTTGGCAACGCGCGCACGCTCGGCCTGCATACGACGGTACACGGAGTTGCTGACCTCAGCAGGCAAATCGATACGCTTGATACGAACATCCGCGATAGCAATACCGATTTCCTGGGCCTGTTCATTGGATTCCGCGGTCAGGGCACGCATGATTTCGTCACGTTCACCGGACACCACCTCATTGATGGTTCGTTTACTGAACTGCCCACGCATGCCGTCCTTGATGATCTGCTCCAGGCGCAGGCGCGCGTGGCGCTCATCACCGGACACCGCCGTGTAGTAACGTGTCACGTCGGCCACACGCCACATCACAAAAGAATCCACGATGACGTTTTTCTTTTCTGCTGTCAGGAAACGTTCCGGCTCGACATCCAGCGTCAGAATACGGGCATCGAACTTGCGCACGTTATTGATAAACGGAATCTTGAAGTGTAGCCCAGGCTTGAAATCCGCCTCGCGAATTTCGCCCAGACGGAACATGATCGCCTTTTCCCACTGACTGACCGTAAACATCGAGAAACTTCCGATCACCAGCGCCACCAGCGCAAGCACCAGGATAAAACCTTTTCCGTTAACCATTAGCGCGTCTCCCTGGTCGTGCGTCGAGCCGGTCGTTTCGGCGCCACGGTCTTGTCAGAATCTGTGCCGGTAAAGGCATCACTGACATTGGTCCCACTACTGCGCCTGGCGGTGCTCTGCTTCATCAACTGGTCCAGTGGAAGGTACATCAGGTTATTGGCATTATCGCTGTCCACGAGCACCTTGTTGGTTCGCGTCAAAACGGATTCCATGGTTTCCAGGTACAGGCGTTTGCGGGTCACCTCCGGCGCCTTCTTGTATTCCTTCAGCAGCGCAGTAAAGCGGCTGGCCTCACCCTCGGCCTTGGCAATCAGCGATTCCTTGTAGGCCTGCGCTTCCTGCGTCTGACGCGCAGCCCGACCACGGGCCTTTGGAATCACTTCGTTCGCATAGGTCTCAGCCTCGTTCTTCAGGCGCTCCTTGTCCTCACGCGCCTTGATGGCATCGGAAAAGGCACCCTGCACTTCTTCCGGTGGCTGTGCATCCTGCAGGTTAACATCGGAGACCAGCATGCCACTGTCATACTGGTTCAGAACGTTTTGCATCGATGCCTTGACGCGGCTGACAACTTCAGCACGACCTTCCTTGAGCACAAAATCCATTTCGCTCTTGCCGATAACCTCACGCACGGCACTTTCCGCTACCTGCTTCAGCACGGCATCCGGCTGGCGAACATTAAACAGATACTTGCCCGGGTCATCGACCTGGTACTGTACGGCCAGCTGGACGTTGACGATATTTTCGTCCTTGGTCAGCATCAAGGCTTCGCGCTCGACCGTCAGCCCGGCCTGCCCGCCGGCGCCTGAGCGATAGCCAATTTCCACGAAACGCCGCTGTTCGACATTGACAATCTCGACCTGCTCGACGGGATACGGGATGTGCCAGTGCGGGCCGGGCATGGTGGCCTCGGTAAAGGCCCCGAAGCGCATCACTACGCCGCGCGTACCCGCATCGACAATATATATGCCGGAAAACAACCAGACCACGAAGGCAATACCGGCAATCAGGCCGAAACCCGCCATGCCCTTGCCTGAAGCGCTGCCACCGGTGCCGCCGCTACGCCGGCCACCACCGAACAGGCCGCCCAGCTTGTCCTGCATCTTCTTTACGACCTCGTCGAGATCGGGTGGGCCCTGGTCGTTACGACCACCCCACGGATCCTTGTTATTACCGCCTCCCGGCTCGTTCCAGGCCATGTATGACTCCGTTGTTCAAAAAATGCTGGTTTATGGTGCTCGAAACAGGGGATTCTAGGGAGCTTGCGCCGCGCCCGCAACATCGGCCGAATCCCGGTCGGGTTGCAGGGTATATTCCAGACCCTCGCGGCGGTACAGATCGTCCAGCTCGCGGCCGCTGATGGTCACTTCCAGCCACCAGCCGCCGGCAGGGTCCGGTTCATCCTTCAGGACCTCTCCGGTCTTGAAGATCATGGCGCGCAGCCGCCCGGCGCCGGGTGGCAGATGCAGCCAGCCGCGCACCTGGTCCGGCATGAAATACTCGCACAGGGCGCTCTCCAGCAGGTCCAGCCCTTCGCCACTGGCCGCCGAACACCAGACCCGCGTCACTTTGCCTTCAGTATCGCGCAGCAACCGTGCCGGCTCACCGCTCAGGTCAATCTTGTTGTAGACCATCAGCTGCGGCACTGCACTGGCGCCGATATCCGCCAGCACCTCGTTGACCTGCTCGATACGCGTCTGGCGCTCCGGGTCGTGGGCATCTACCACGTGCAGCAGCAAATCCGCTTCCAGCGTCTCTTCCAGCGTGGAACGAAACGCCGCCACCAGCTCATGGGGCAGTTTGCGCACAAAACCGACTGTGTCAGCCAGTACCACCGGTCCGAATCCCGGAAGATCAAAGCGTCGCAGGGTCGGATCAAGTGTAGCGAACAACTGGTCAGCTGCGTAAACATCCGCTGCGCACAGCCGGTTGAACAGGGTGGACTTGCCGGCATTGGTATAACCGACCAGTGACACGGTCGGCACTTCGGCCCGGTTACGTGCACGCCGGCCCTGGGCGCGCTGGCTACGGACCTTCTCCAGGCGCTTGTGAATCTGTTTAATACGGTTACCGAGTAACCGGCGGTCGGTTTCGAGCTGGGTTTCACCCGGCCCACGCAGGCCGATACCACCCTTCTGCCGCTCGAGGTGGGTCCAGCCACGGATCAATCGTGTGGAAAGGTGACGCAGTTGCGCCAGTTCGACCTGTAATTTGCCTTCAAAGGAGCGCGCGCGCTGGGCAAAGATATCCAGGATCAGCCCGGTTCTGTCCAGCACGCGCGCGCTGAACAGCTTTTCCAGGTTGCGCTCCTGGCTCGGCGACAGTTCATGGTTGAAGATAACCAGCTCGGCTTCTTCCGCCAGTAACAGTTCACGGATGGTTTCGGCCTTGCCGGAACCGACAAAATATTTTGAATCAGGCGCATTGCGACTGGCGGTGACCGTAGCCACCGGCTCGGCACCGGCGGAGCGTGCCAGGTCGGTAAATTCGAGCAGGTCTTCAGGCTCGGACTCACCGGGAAAATCGACATGAACGAGGATCGCCCGCTCACCACTGCGGGGACGTTCAAACATGGGGATATTCGAAACCGGACCTCACTACCACGAGGCCCGGTTGCGGGAACATACGAAGGAAATCAGCTATTACCGGCGTCTGTAGTTTGATTCTCGTCTCCACTCGCCAGCCGCACATTTCGTGCCGGCACAACAGTCGAAATGGCATGCTTGTACACCATCTGGCTCACACTGTTCTTCAAAAGGACCACAAACTGGTCAAACGACTCAATCTGTCCTTGCAGTTTAATACCATTTACCAGGTAAATGGCTACAGGAATACGCTCCTTGCGAAGTGCATTCAGGAAGGGTTCTTGCAGTGACTGCCCTCGGGCCATGTCATTTCTCCTTCTTATAGTAACGTGTACCAGCACGTGCTCATGCCGGGCTCCGGTGTACACGAAGTTATTGTGCCACATCCCGTGTGGTTAAATATTTTCCTGACGGGCAAAACTATAGCACGTTCAATTGCCTGCTGCGCCAGCGCGCTCGATGAGCGCGTGGACACGTACGGCTGCATCCTTGTCTGACGGATCAATCCAGTTTGTATTCCCCTCACTGCGCAACCAGGTGAGCTGCCGCTTGGCGTACTGACGAGTCGCCACAATAGCCCGTTCGACCCATTCCTGCGCCGATAGTTTCCCGTCAAGGTGTGCCCAGGCCTGGCGGTAGCCCACCGCACGCATGGAGGGCATATCGGGTTCGAGATCGCCCCTCGCACGCAGGGCGCTCACTTCGTCCAGAAATCCTTGCCCGAGCATTATGTCAAAACGCTGGCGGATACGTGCGTGCAGCACCTCGCGCTGAGCCGGAGCCAGTACGATTTTCAGAAAACGCAGTGGCGGAGCTGTCTCACCCGAGCGCTCGAACAGCCGGGTCATGGATTCGCCGGTAATTTCATAGACCTCCAGTGCCCGCTGGATACGCTGCGGGTCATTGGGGTGGATGCGTGCCGCCGCCACAGGGTCGATACGTGCCAGCCGTTCGTGCATGGCCGCCCAGCCACCGGCCTCTGCCTCCACTTCAAGCCGTGCCCTCACTTCCGGGTCGGCAGAGGGCAACTCGGACAGGCCTCTCTCCAGCGCCCGGAAATACAGCATGGTGCCGCCTACCAGCAAGGGCGTCCGGCCTGCCGCGTGGATGGATGCAATTTCCTGAAGCGCATCATCGCGGAACCCGGCAGCGGAATAAGGCTGCACGGGATCGCGGATATCGATCAGCCGGTGCGGCGCAATACGCAGCATTTCAGCGTCCGGTTTTGCCGTACCGATATCCATGCCACGGTAAACCAGTGCCGAGTCGACACTGACGATATCCAGCGGCAACTGCTGCACCAGGTCGACCGCCACACCGGTCTTGCCGGACGCAGTGGGCCCCATCAAACAGATGACCAGGGGTTGTGTCACGGATTACTGGCCGCGCATGAACAGGGCATCCAGCTCGCCAAGACTGAAACGAACCCAGGTGGGCCGACCATGATTGCACTGACCGGAACGTTCGGTACGTTCCATGTCACGCAACAAGGCATTCATTTCCTCGAGGGTCAAACGCCGGTTGGCGCGCACCGAACCGTGGCAAGCCATGGTGGACAAGAGCTCGTTGATGGCCTCCTCGATACGCTGGCTGCTGCCGTGGGTATTGAGGTCGGACACTACATCGCGCACCAGTGCTTCGACATCTCCACCGGCCAGCAGTGCCGGTGCCTGACGGACGACCAGTTGCTCCGGGCCCTGGCGGTCTATATCGAAACCCAGCGCGGCAAACCAGTCGCGTCGTGTTTCAGCCAACTCCGCCTCGGCCTGGCTGACCGCCAGACTCAAGGGCACCAGCAGCGGCTGGGAACGAATACCCTGCTCCGCGAAACCGGCTTTGAGGTGCTCGTAGGTAATGCGTTCGTGGGCAGCGTGCATATCCACCAGCACCAGACCCTGCGCGTTTTCGGCCAGGATATAAATACCTTTCAGTTGCGCCAGTGCAAATCCCAGCGGAGGGATATCCACGGCTTCATTCTCGTGAACCGCATGCGGTGGGCGCCGGGTATCGCCATACAGCGACGAAACGGATGCCACCACCGCGCTATTGCCCGTTGTTCCGTGTAGTCGGTCGTACTGCCCAACCTGTTCGGCAACCTGTAAGGGGAATCCGCCCTGACGGGGCGCTGCCGCACCACCATAGCCCTGCCCCGACCCGGGCAGCGGCCGCATCGGTTGCGGCGCCAGCTGGTCGTCAGCCGGACGCAAGTCGGAAAGGACGTTATGCAAGGTACGAAACAGAAAATCGTGTACCAGCCGCGATTCACGGAACCGCACCTCGGACTTGGCCGGGTGCGCATTCACATCGACCATCCTGGGGTCCAGTTCCAGGAACAGCACAAAGGCAGGATGGCGCCCGTGGAACAATACATCCTGGAAAGACTGCCGCACCGCGTGCGCCAGCAGCTTGTCGCGTACAGCTCGCCCGTTAACAAAAAAGAACTGCAAATCCGCCTGGCTGCGGGAAAAAGTCGGCTGCGCAATCCAGCCGGACAGGCGCAATCCGGCCGCTTCATGTTCGATGCGTAAAACCTGGTCGGCAAAGGCGCTACCCAGCAGGCTACGCAGACGCTCCAGCTGTGCTGAATCACCGTTACCGGCACGCAGGTGATATTGCGGTTTGCGGTTTTTGTGCACGGTCAACTCAACATCCGGCCGACTCAGTGCAATACGCTGGATCACCACATCAAGATACTTCTGTTCGGTATTTTCCGTACGCAGAAACTTGCGTCGCGCGGGTACATTGAAAAACAGGTCACGCACTTCAATGGTGGTCCCGGGCGGGTGCGCAACCGGCTCCGGCGCCTGCGTCGTCTCACGACCATCGCCACGCACCTGGTAGCCAGTGTCGCTATTGCCCGTACGTGACTGAACAAGCAGACGCGATACCGAAGCAATACTGGGCAATGCCTCACCACGGAAACCCAGGCTCATCACCTGTTCAAGATCCTCCAGTGAAGCGATCTTGCTGGTTGCATGGCGCGACAGGGCCAGCCCCAGGTCATCGGGGTGTATACCGCGCCCATTGTCACGCACACGGATCAGGCGCTTGCCGCCTTCCTCGATATCCACTTCAATACGTGTCGCACCGGCATCGAGACTGTTTTCCAGCAGTTCCTTCAATACCGAAGCCGGGCGTTCGATAACCTCGCCGGCGGCGATCTGGTTGATTAACTGGGGTTCGAGGGCATGAATACGCATGCCGGGATGGTACCGTGAAATACGCCGCCGGGGCGAACCGTAGCAGCTCGCAGGCTAACCGCCCCTGGAAGGTATCTTCAGTACATTCCCGACCAGCAGGCGGTCACCCTTGAGTCGGTTGCTGTTGCGCAAGGAATTCATACTAACCCCGTAGCGCTGCGCGATATGGCTCAGCGTGTCGCCACGGCGCACCACGTGACGACGCGGTGTTTTACCGGCTGCCAGTCGTGTACCCGCCGGCGGGTTGGAAGTGAAATAACGGCGCACACCCCTGAAAATCGCATTCGCAACTTTTTGCTGATGCTTGCGGTTGCGCAGGCGGTTTTCCTCGGAAGGGTTGGAAATAAATGCGGTTTCAACCAGCATGGAAGGAATATCGGGCGATTTCAGCACCACGAAACCGGCGTGCTGAACCTGCCGCTTGTGCACCTTGCCAAGTTTTTTTAGCTCCGACAGCACGTTACTGGCTGCTCCGGTACTGGTCTCCAGTGTCGCGGTCTGCGCCAGATCCAGCAACACCTCGGCCAGCAGATCATCCTTGTCGTCCAGGCTGACGCCACCGACCAGATCAGCCGCATTTTCACGTGCCGCCAGCCAGCGCGCCATCTCCGACGAGGCACCGCGCCTTGACAGCACATATACCGAAGAACCGTGTACACGACGGTCGCGGAACGCATCGGCATGAATGGAAACAAACAGGTCGGCACGGTGCTTGCGCGCCTTGTTGATGCGCTTGCGCAGGCCCACGTAATAGTCGCCAGTACGAACCAGCACCGCTTTCATGCCCGGCTCTTTGTCAATCAACGCGGCCAGTTTTCGCGCGATGCCCAGCACCACGTCTTTCTCGCGTGTCCCCTTGCGACCGCGCGCACCGGGATCATCACCACCGTGACCGGCATCGACAGCAATCACCAGGTCACGCAAGCGGGTGGGCTCGGTAACAGCCTTGACCGTTTTGGGTTGACGTTTGCTCGCTTCTCCGGCACCAAACAGATCAATGACCAGCCGGTGGCCATATTGATCGTTGGGTTTTAATACAAAACTCTTCGGTTTAACCGGGCTGGCGAGATCCAGCACCAGGCGCAGGTCATCCTTGTTGCGCGGACCGCTGCGTAACCCCTTGACCACGCCGCTCGCCTGAAGCTGTTTCACCAGTGCCTGGTCGATGCCGGCATGTTTCAGGTCAATAACCAGCCGGTCCGGTCCCTTGAGGGTAAATAACTGGTGCTCAACAGGGCCGGTTACGTCAAAAACAACACGCGTACTGTCAGGTGCCGCCCATAGCCGCACGCCATTGACCTGCAATGAACCGGCATTCGCGACAGATGTCAGTAGCAAAAACAGCAGCAGGCCGAAGCGCTTCACTTTTCTTTTTCCTTCCGGTTAATAAACGCCATGGTGAAAGATATAGCGCATTCTATGATAAATTTCAACAAATCTCTTTAAATCTCACCGGGATAGACCCGATACTTGGGAATTCAAGTGAAGCATTGGTTGGGGCTGTGTATATGAGTTGATTTTTTGCTATGGAATAACCTGGAGAGTCTCTGGTTAATGCGCTTTCCGTCATACCGGCGCAGGCCGGTATCCATCTTATTGAAACCACTGGATTCCGGCCTACGCCGGAATGACGGATCGTATGGGTATGACAGATTAATGGGTATTACGGATTAATGTGTACGATGTATCGATCAGAGGCTCCCGAGACAGCGGGCAACTTGTTCTCCGCGGGGTGAGAGTGCTTCCAGCATCAGTCGCCTGCCCTGCCCTTCTGCGCTCAGGCGAATATCCACATCCGGCTCCGGCAACACCCCCTCACCACGCTGCGGCCACTCGATCAGGCACACACTCTCACCGTCGAACAGATCTCGCAGCCCGATCCACTCCAATTCATCAGGGTCGGACAGACGGTAGAGATCAAGGTGATACACCCTTCCGTGTTCGGTCTGGTAGGGCTCGATCAGGGTATAGGTCGGACTCTTTACCCGACCCTGGTGACCCAGGCCTCGCAGGTAGCCGCGCACCAGTGTGGTCTTGCCGGCGCCAAGGTCGCCGTACAGGTATACCAGTAGCCCCGCCTGCTGACAGCTTGCCAGGCGGCGGCCAAAGACTTCGGTCGCTTCGGGATTTTCCAGGCGGACATCAAGTGCGGCCATTGAGCCCCTCGCGCAACAGCGGCATGAGATCACCGGCCAGCAGCCCCCGCTCGCCGCCCGCTGCGGCGGCCCGGTCTGCGGCCTGCGCATGAAGGCAGACCGCAGCACGCGCCGCATCACCCGCCATAAGCCCCTGCGCAAGCAGTGCACCAATCACACCGCTGAGCACATCGCCCATACCACCGCTGGCCATGCCGGGGTTGCCGGCAGCACAAATCGCGGGCAGACCACCATCGCCAATCAGCGTTCCTGCACCTTTCAGTACAATGGTTCCGCCATACTTTGCACGCAGTGATTCGAGTGCAGAAAATCGATCCTGCTGGATGGCTTTTGTACTGCTACCGAGCAAACGTGCAGCCTCACCGGGATGCGGCGTGAGTATCCAGTTATCACGCTTCAGGGGATCACGTGCAAGCAAATTGAGGGCATCGGCATCCAGTACCAGCGGCAATGCCGTTTCCAACACCCTTTCAAGTAACTGCCTTGACCAGGGTGATTGTCCAAGGCCGGGGCCGATCACTACCACACTGGCATGTTGCAGTAATGGCGCCAACTCATCGGTATGCATGACAGCCCGCACCATGAACTCCCAGCGACCGGCATTCAGTCCATTTGCGTTATCACGGTGAGTTGCAACGGAAACCAGTCCGGCACCACAGCGGGCTGCGGCCTCGGCAGCGAGACGCGGTGCACCTGGCATGCCGGCGCCACCACCAACAACCAGTACATAACCAAAATCACCTTTATGACTACTACGTGCGCGGGGCAGAGCAAGTGGACCGAGTGGTGGCTGTTGCAGCAGGCAGGCATGTGCCGGCTGGCGCTCGTAGACAGCTGCCGGAACGTCCAGGTCAGAAAAATCGACAGCGCCCGTACAATCCACGCCGCGTGCGGTATACAGACCACGTTTGCGGCCAATAAAGGTCAGGGTCCGCTGCGCACGCACGGCGATACCGCAGATGTCTCCGCTGTCCGCGTCCAGGCCGCTGGGGATATCGACAGCCAGCACCGGGGCCGACCGGGCATTCAGCACCTCGATGGCTTGCCGCCAGCGCCCTTCCACGACGCGTGTCAGCCCGGTGCCAAGCATGGCGTCGACGTGTAAGGACGCCGCTATCAGCTCACCTTCAAAAGCCGTCGCTTCACCACCTGCGGCTGTAAAATCTGTGAAAGCCTTTGCCGCATCACCTTTCAACAGCCCGGGATCACCGAGGTACTGCACACTGACCGCGCGCTCCGCCTCACGCAGCAGGCGCGCCAGCACATAACCGTCACCGCCGTTGTTGCCTGCACCACACAAAATATTGATTTGTGTGCAGGCAGGCCAGTTTGTGGCAATGCTGTTGAACAACGCCTGTCCGGCCCGGCACATCAGGGTATAGCCGGCAATCCCCTCCCCTTCGATGGCGAGGCGATCCAGCTCACGTACACCGGCTGCAGTATAAAGCGGCAATGCGCCGGATTCCGTCATACAATGTCCTTTCCAGATAGGCATTGGCAAACCATACCGCACCGTGACGCTTTCACCCAAATCCAACATTTCACCGGGTCGTGACAGTATCGACTTCGTGCAGCTTGCGCGGGACATAAAAACCTGGGCCCGGGATCTGGGCTTCCAGCAAGCCGGTGTTGCCGATACAGACCTGGATAAAGACGAAGCACACCTGCTGAGCTGGCTGGGTGAGAATCTTCACGGCGAAATGAACTACATGGCAGCTCACGACGGCAAACGCAGCCGCCCACAGGAACTGGTGCCGGGTACACTGCGCGTTATTTCCGTACGCATGGACTACTGGCCGGGCCAGGCCGACCAGGCCGACACGGTGCTGGATGACCCTGCGCGCGCCTATGTCTCGCGTTACGCACTCGGGCGCGACTACCACAAGGTATTGCGCAAGCGCCTGCAGAAGCTCGCGGAGCGCATTGCAGAACAGGTCGGTCCGTTTGGCTTCCGCGCCTTTACCGACAGCGCACCGGTGCTGGAAAAAGCCCTTGCGCAAAAAGCCGGGCTGGGCTGGATCGGCAAGCACACCAACCTGATCAACCGCCGTGAAGGCTCGTGGTTTTTCCTCGGGGAACTGTTCACTGACCTGCCCTTACCGGTCGATGATCCCTCGGAAAACCATTGCGGCAGTTGTCAGGCCTGTATCGACATCTGTCCAACGCAGGCCATTATCGCGCCCTACCGACTGGATGCACGACGCTGCATCTCTTACCTGACCATCGAACTGCATGGCAGCATCCCGGAAGCGCTGCGCAAGGGCATAGGCAACCGCATCTACGGGTGCGATGACTGCCAGTTAATCTGCCCCTGGAACCGTTTTTCACGACCGAGCGAAGAATCCGACTTCACCCCGCGCCACCGGCTCGACAGCCGTACCCTGATCGACCTGTTCAAATGGGACGAAGCCGAATTCCTGCGTGTTACAGAAGGAACAGCCATTCGCCGCATCGGGCATATCAGCTGGCTGCGGAACATTGCTGTTGCGCTGGGAAACAGCAGCCGGAGTGAAGCGGTTATCGAGGCGCTGCAGTCACGCAGCAACCACCCATCGGAGCTGGTACGTGAACATGTACAGTGGGCGCTGGGGCAGCATAACCCGGGAGACAAAACAGCCTAACCCCCGTCATTGTGAGCCACGCGAAGCAATCTCCCGAACCTGGCACTACCTGTGGGAGATTGCTTCGCGTGGCTCACAATGACGGGAAGGGGGGGGTTAATCGGTCTTTTTGAGCTCAACACCCCGCTCATACAAATCCCGCTTGTTCAGCCCGGTCAGGCGTGCAGCCAGTTTGGCGGCTGTCTTGACCGGCAATTCTTCAAGAAGCACCTGTAATATCCTTTCTGCTTCAGCATTAAGCACATCGTCGTCAGGCTGAGACCAGCCTTCCACCAGCACCACGATTTCACCCTTCTGCTGGTTGCTGTCTGCTTCCACCCACTGTTGCAAGGCGCCCAGCTCATCCTGGCGAATGGTTTCGAATTGTTTGGTCAATTCACGCGCCAGCACGGCGCGGCGCGAGGCACCAAAAACGGCCACCATGTCGGCAAGACAATCCACAATGCGATGGCTGGATTCATAGAACACCAGGGTGCGTGGTTCGCGCACCAGCTGTTCGAGCCTGTTACGACGCGCTGTGGACTTTGACGGCAGGAAGCCCTCGAACACAAAACGGTCGGTCGCCAGACCAGCCGCCGACAGTGCACAGATCAATGCACTGGGACCCGGTATCGGCACCACCCGCACACCGGACTGACGCGCCAGCCGCACCAGGTTAAAACCGGGGTCACTGATGAGGGGGGTCCCTGCATCAGAAATCAGCGCAATCGACTGACCGGCCTGAAGCTGTTCGATGAGTAATGGTGCGCTATTGCGCTCATTGTGTTCATGCAGCGCCAGCATGGGGGTCTGGATCGCGAAATGCTGTAAAAGCCTGCCGCTGTGGCGGGTATCCTCGGCGGCAATCCGGTCGACCTGCTTCAGCACCTCGATAGCACGCGCACTGATATCACCCAGGTGCCCGATCGGTGTAGCTACCACATACAAGGTTCCACCATCAACTTTCTTGTCCGGTTCCGTCAGGCTCATATATATGCGCCACAACGGCTACGGTAAAAGAACATGCACATCCACTCCCACCTCATTTACAATGGGCACTCACCAAAACAGGTATCGCCCTTCGTGTTTGTATCCAGATTATACGTGCTTCTTACGCTGGTGCTGCTGGTACTTGCCGGCTGCGGCGGTTCGCCCGTGCAACCCACCAGGCCAACTGACCAGGGCGTGGATGCCCGGATCCAGTCGTACATCGAACAGGGAGACTATCTCTCCGCTGCCCGACACTACCTCGAAGCTGCACGCACGGCACCGTCAGACCAGCGTCCTGCCCTGCGCCTCAAGGCCGCAGCGGTGTTGGAACAGGGCGAACTGTGGGATCAGCTTGAACCCGTGCTGGCCAGCATCGACACACGCACACTGAACGAGCAGCAACGCATCCAGCACCTGCTGCTCAGTGTACGCCTGGATCTCGCCGAAGGCCGCAGTGAAGAAGCACTACAGAAGCTGCAAACTATCAGTAACCCGGAATTACTTCCCGATCACGGTTACCGCTATTACCAGCTTCGTGCCATGGCCTACGCCATGCGCGGCAATACCCTGGAAGCCGCCCGTCAGCTGATCTGGCTTGACGGCCTGCTTGATGATCCACAGCAAAAACTCGAAAACCAGTACCGTATCTGGGAGCAGCTCTCCACGCTCACTGACCATGCACTGGAAAACCTGCGCGTAAACCCGCCACCCGACCCGCTGAGCGGCTGGATGGAACTCTTGCAAATCACCCGGCAATCGAGCGGCGACCGACAGGCATGGATGCAACAACTGGCCGGCTGGCGTGCCCGCTACCCGGGGCATGCTGCAGAAAGCGCCCTGCTGCCCGACCTGCTCGGGCAACTTGAGCAGCTCACCGCACGCCCACAACACATTGCCGTTCTGCTGCCATTCAGCGGCCGTGCGCGCGAATCGGCTGCCGCGCTGCGCGACGGCATGCTCGCGGCCTGGTACGAGGAACAACCTGTCGAGACAACACTGCGTTTCTACGACACCGGCGGTGACGCCATGCTGCTGTGGTCGGTCTACCAACAGGCGGTTGACGATGGTGCAGACTTCGTCATCGGCCCGCTGCTGAAAGCGTCTATCGATCAACTGTCGCAATCCGGGTTGCTGCCGGTTCCGGTCATGGCCCTGAACCAGACAGGTGGTGAAACTGACAATGAGTTGCCACTCTATCAGTTCGGACTGGCACCGGAAGACGAGGCACGCCAGGCGGCACAACGCATCTTCAATGACGGGCATCAGTATGTGATTTCACTGATTCCTGACAATCCGTGGGGCGAACGGGTTTTCAATGCCTTCGCCAGGGCCTATGGTGATCTGGGCGGGGAAGTTCTGGAAACCGGGCGCTACCCGCCCAAAACAGCCGACTTCAAGAAACCGATCGAAAGTACGCTGAACCTCGATGGCAGCAAGCGGCGACATAATGCATTACAGCGACTGCTCGGTGAGAGGCTCAACTATGAACCGCGCCGCCGGCAGGATGTTGAAGCGATCTTTATACTGGGCTTTCCCCGGCAGGCACGACAGCTGCGACCACAACTTCGCTTCCACCATGCCGGCGATCTGCCGGTGTATAGTACATCGCATGTATATGCAGCGACATCCGACCCCGGACTGGACCGCGACATGGACGGTCTGATGTTCTGCGATATCCCCTGGGTACTGGACAAGGCGGGACGCTGGGCCGAAAAACGCGAGATGCTGGCCCGTGTCTGGCCGGTACGCAGTAAACGCTTTCAGCGACTGTTTGCACTGGGCTACGATGCCTGGCAGGTGACACCGTGGCTTGGCACACTGAACATGCCCGGTTTCGCAAATTACCCGGGCGCTACCGGCATCCTGACCCTGGATGAACAAAAACGCCTGCACCGCACGCTGGAATGGGCGCAGTTCTACAGGGGCGTACCGAAAAAACTTACTCACAGTGAAACATCCGTGTCCATGGAGGGACGCAATGAATCGCAAAAAGACCGGGGACCAGGCAGAAGTCCTGGCCTGTAACTTCCTTCAGGGTCATGGACTGACGCTGATCACCCGTAATTTTCATTGCCGGGGCGGCGAAATAGACCTTGTCATGCGGGACCGCGGTGTTCTGGTGTTCGTGGAAGTGCGCTACCGGCGACAGACGCGATTTGGTCGCGCGGCAGAAACTGTCGTCAGAAGCAAACAGGTGCGCATCATACGCTGCGCGCAGTATTATATGCACTGTCGTCACGCATGGAACGATGCGGCGCGGTTCGATGTCGTATCCATCGAGGGGGAAGCAGACCATCCCGCAATAGACTGGCTAAGGGATGCATTCCGGCTCGATGCCTGATCAAACAGACCAATACAGAAAACTGGAGAACAAGATGATAAATAATCGCTGGCTGGCCCCTGTTGCACTACTGGCAACAACATTACTGCTCAATGCCTGCGCACCCCTGATCGTTGGCGGCGCCGCGACAACGGCTTCGGTAGCGCATGATCGTCGAACAGCCGGCACGGTGGTTGAAGACCAGTCCATCGAATTACGCATCCGCAGCGCGCTGAACAAGGACCCGGAACTTGGCAAGCAGGCGCATATCAACATAACCAGTTACAACGGTGTTGTATTGTTGTCCGGTGAAGCACCAACCAGCGCCATGCGGGAACGCGCCGGGGCGATCGCACGTCGTGACAAGAAAGTACGACGGGTGCATAACGAAATACAGGTTGCAGCACCCAGTTCGATGATGACGCGCTCCAGCGATTCCTGGATCACCACCAAGGTCAAGACCGCCATGCTTTCCGTCAAGCTGAAAGGTTTTGACCCGACACGGATCAAGGTGGTTACGGAAAATGGCACGGTCTTCCTGCTTGGGCTGGTGACTCACAGCGAAGCCGATGCCGCTACTGAAAAAGCCCGTCAGGTCAAGGGTGTGCAGCGTATCGTCAAACTGTTTGAATACCTCGACTAGCGCAGCTTGCCTGACGCCGTGTGAGGCCATATGTCGCAGGACATAACTGAAGCACTACGCGCCTCACTGGGTGACAGCCTGTTAACCGACCCGGCCGACTGCCATACCTACGGCTACGATAACAGCAAGCTGCAGGGACAACCCATGGCGGTTGCACTGCCGACCACACACGAGCAGGTAGTCGCCGTTGTACGCGCCTGTTATGAGCATGATACTCCGCTGCTGGCACGCGGTCAGGGTACCGGGACCACCGGCGCCACAGTACCACTGGACCGGCAATCGGTTATCATCTCGATGCACAGGATGAACCGCCTGATTGAACTCGACCGGGACAACCGGCTGGTAGTGGTCGAGCCCGGTATCACCAACCAGCAGGTACAACAAACTGCTGCCGGGCAGGGGTTCTTCTGGCCACCCGATCCAACCAGTGCTGCCGTCTGCACCGTGGGCGGTAACCTTGCCTATAACTCGGCAGGACCACGCGCCGTCAAGTATGGAACACCACGCGAAAACACGCTGGGACTTTGTATTGTCACCGGCGACGGGCGCACCCTGCGCACCGGTGTACGCACTACTAAGGGCGTGGTCGGTTATGACCTGACACGCCTGATGATCGGTTCCGAAGGCACGTTGGGCATCATCACTGAAGCTACGCTCAAACTCACCCCGCTGCAGCCCGCCAAACGCACCCTGCGCGCGGAATACCGTGATATGCACAGCGCGGCCAAAGCCGTTGCAAATATCATGGCCAGCCCGGTCACACCCTGCGCGCTGGAATTCATGGATGGTAACGCTATCGATATGGTGCGCGACGAACTGGCGGGCAGACTGGCCAGTGACACAGGTGCGCTGTTAATTATTGAAGTTGATGGGCTTGCCTCCCAGATCGATGAGCTTGCCGAACAGGTTTCCGACAGCGCAAAAACTACCGGCTGCCTTGCTGTACACCAGGCAAGCAATGAAGCAGAAGTGGCTGCACTCTGGGATGTCCGCAAAGCGCTGTCACCCGCCCTGCGACGTGTGGCGCCGAAAAAGATCAATGAAGATGTTGTGGTGCCGGTATCCTGCATCCCGGTACTGGTCGACAGATTGTCTGAATTTTCTAAAACACATGGCATTCATATCGTTAACTTCGGGCACGCCGGGAATGGCAACCTGCACGTCAACCTGCTCTACAATCCTGATGATGCAGGCCAACAAAAGCGGGCAGAGGCCTGTCTTGAAGATGTCTTCAGCACAGTACTCGAACTGGGCGGTACATTGTCCGGTGAGCACGGCATCGGCCTGGTGAAACGCGACTGGGTGGCAAAGGAAATCGGGCCTGACAGTCTGCAGCTCATGCACGCTATCAAGCGACAGTTCGATCCGAAAGGCATACTCAACCCGGGAAAAGCACTACCGCCTATCGATTGACTGATGACCAGCCAGGTGTTTTCAGCAAACCTTCCCTGAGCTGCACGCGCGGCTGCCAGCCAAGCGCCTCACTCAACCCTGCATTATCGCAAACCCAGTCCATATGACGCAGTTCGCGCAGCTTCTCCGGTGTCAGCATTGGCGCATAACCAAACCAGCGTGACATACGGGTATTCAGCCAGGCGGGAATATCCAGCAACAGTGAAGGTATCTCGACCGGACGGACGGTACGGTGACAAATTTCTGAAGCAATCTGGCATACATCACTCCAGTTATATCCGCCTGTTCGGCCATCGTGTAACGTATAGATACCTGGCGCCACAGTCTCCCGCTCCAGCCAGGCGGCAACCAGCTCGGCAATGTCATCGACAAAGACCATCGAGAAGCGTGAGGCCTTGTTACCCGGCACCGGTGCAAACCCTTTTGCCATAGCACGAAACAATGGCAGCATTTCACGGTCACCGGGGCCGTACACTGCAGGTGGTCGCAGCGCAAACCAGTCAAGCCCTGTACCCTGTTGCTCAAGCAACGCTTCACCGCGTCGCTTGCTGGCTGCATAGAAAGATAACGCCGGCTCACGTGCAGCAAGTGAGGACAACGCGAAAAGGCGCGGTGCTTTTTCAGCACGCTGTATGGCATCCAGCAGACGGGACAACCCGCCCACATTAACGCTGTCGAAGTCCTCCTGGCTGGCACCGCGCACAACGCCGGCGCAATGAATGACGGCACTGACGCCATCAACAAGGCGCGCCAGGGCAGCTTCATCATGAACATCGCCACGAATGATTTCAGGATTGATTTTGTCGAACCCGGTATCGCCTGCCGGTGAACGCATCAACAGGCGTAACTGCCAGCCTTGTGCATGGAGGTGTCTGCAAATACTGCGGCCGATGAAACCGCTGGCACCGGTAACGGCGATTTGTTTTGTCATCAGCGCTTCACTCTGGAAAAGATTCCATTCCCGGAAAAACTTCGGTCATTTCAATTTTTCTGTCTTCCTGAAACGAAATAACCGGCCGAAGCCGGTTATGTTATCTCGGGATGACACACAAATCAGACTGAACCCTGTTTCAACTCCGGCTCACTGGTTGCAGCCTCCAGATTACTGATGTCATGAGACTCAATGAAGTTCTGGCGCGCCTTGGAGCGCGATAACTTGCCGGACGAAGTCCGCGGCAGGGTATGCAACGGCACCAGTTCGACAAATACATCAATACCCAGCTCCATGTGCACCAGACGGTTCAGCCGGTCAGCCAGGTCAGCGCGCTTGACGGGATCAGACTCACGACACTGGACGACCAGTATGCAAAGTTCATCGTTACCAACGCCCGGAACTGAAAATGCCAGTGCATCGCCAATACGAACTTCCGGCTGGTGTTCGGCCAGGTACTCAAGATCCTGCGGCCAGATGTTGCGGCCATTGATAATAATCAGGTCCTTCTTGCGGCCCGTGATAATCAGGTTACCGTTCACGCGATAGCCTATATCGCCGGTATTCAACCAGCCATCATCGGAAAGACAGGCTTCGGTTTCTTCAGATGCATTGAAGTAACCGGACATCACGCTCGGACCACGCACGAAGATGGAACCACTCAGGCGATCCGATAAAACCTTGCCTTCTTCATCACGAATCTCGACTTCGTATTCGGGCAGGGGCTGTCCACAGTCTACAAAGCAACGCGCACGACCGGGATTCTCGGAGAGATGGATCGGCAGGGCTTCCTGATGATCGGAATGGTGATCTCCGTCAACACAGTCTGTCGAGTGTTTTTCAAACAGGGGAGCGAAACTGATCGCCAGAGAACACTCGGCCATGCCATAGCAGGCGAGGAAGGCCCTGTCGTCAAAACCTGCCGGAGCCAGTGCCTTGGCAAAACGTGTCAGTGTTTCGGAACGAATCATTTCCGCTCCAACGCCTGCAACGCGCCAGTTACTCAGGTCATATTTTTCCGCCTCGCCCGGACGCAAACGGCGGGTGCACAGCTCGTAACCGAACGGAGGCCCGAATGAAATAGTCGCTTTCGTCTGCGTCATCAGGTTCAGCCACTGACGGGGGCGCATGGCGAATTCACGCGTATCGAGGTAATCGACAGAAATCTGTGAGGCAACCGGCACCAGCACCAGACCCACCAGGCCCATGTCGTGGTAGAACGGCAACCAGGAGAAACAGCGATCACCCGGGCCGATGCAAACGCCATGGACGATAATACCCGCCAGATTGCTCATTACCGCACCCTGCTTGATGACAACGCCGCGCGGGAATCTTGTGCTGCCTGATGTGTACTGGATGTAGGCAGTGTCGCCCGGCTGGATAGACGGAAAGTCGATATCCGTTTCCGGCAATGCATCGAACACATCGGGTGAACCAATCAGCTTCAGGCCCAGACCTTCACCGGCTTCCTCAAGGAATGAGGCGTAACCTTCCGGCGCCATCGCAACGGAAGCCATGCTGCTCTCGAGCAGGCCACGCAACTGGGTGACATATACCGTGTGACCGCCAAGGTTTACCGATGCCGGTAATGCAACGGGAATCAGCCCGGCATACTGGCAGGCAAAAAAGAATCTCAGGAAATCCGGGTTGGTTTCTGCCACCAGTGCAACGCGATCGCCCTTCTGCAGGCCCATGCCGAGCAGCTTGCGAGCGAGTACGCGAGATGCTTCGCGCAACTCGGCGTAAGGCATGGTCGCATACAGCTTGCCCCGACCCGTGTAGAAGTTAGCACCCGTATCGCCCCTGGCAGCATAGTCGAGTGCTTCGGGCAGGGTTGCAAAATCAGCGGCACGAAACGGCAGATTGTGTAAAGTTGGTGTCGATTCAGCGCCCAAAAGTCTTTTCCCTGTTTGAGGATTGTGTTCGGTCCCCGTCACAGACAGGAACACCCCAAAAAAGTTTCAGTAATTACCGACCGGTAGATTGTGGTGCCATGTAGTACACGCCATAAGCGCAAACACTCACTCTGCCTGGCGGCGTTGTTTTTTCACAACAACAAAGCCTGTGCCTGACCGTTCAGTCAACCGGTTGTGAATTATTCCTACAATAGGAAGAAAACACAATACTTTTTCAACGTTTTTTCGGCACTTGTTGGACATATTTCATAAATGTCGCCAATTCGCGACAGAAATAATACAACACTTTGGGTTAAACCCTGTAAACGCGGGGGTTAGCATACCCAACAAATACCGGTTGGTTACTTAAGCAAAATTCAGACCATATCTTCACGGCCATTTTTGCGATTCGCGAGTATAAGTGATGACGCATAAAGAAAATGTGACGCCCACCCCATTATACCTCAAGTAGCGACGCACCCGCTGGCCCGGTATGATCAGCGCCCCAAATACCAATTAGCGAAGCTCGATGCAAGCTGACAAGGATGATCTCGATGTCCGCTGCGTGGACAACAAGGCCCGGCTCAAGGACTTCATTCAATTGCCATGGTCCGTCTACCGTAACGACCCCCACTGGGTTGCCCCGTTACTGATCGAGCAGAAACAGCGCTATAGCCGAAAAAACCCGTTTTTCGACCACGCGCGCTGGCGTGGCTGGGTCGCGTATCGAAACAACAGCCCTGTTGGCCGCATCAGCGCACAAATCGACCAGCTGTTCCTGGATCGGTATAAAGATCCGGTCGGCTATTTCGGCAGCCTTGAGGCCGAAGACGACCCGGCTGTTTTCAGCGCATTGTTCCAGGCTGCAGAGGCCTGGCTGGCGAATGAGGGCATGTCGCACGTCACGGGGCCATTTACCCTGTCCATCAACGAGGAAGCCGGCTTGCTGGTTGACGGCTTTGATACACCACCCTGCATCATGATGGGGCACAACCCGCCCTACTATGGCGCGCATGTCGAGGCCAACGGTTATACACCGGCCCGCGACCTGCTGGCCTACCATCAGCCACCCACCTACCAGTTCACACCTACCGTGAAACGCCTGCTGGAGCGGTTATCCGGCCGCATACGGCTGCGCCAGCTCAACCGAAAGAAACTCGACGAGGAACTGGCCATCCTGCGGCATATCTTCAACGATGCCTGGTCGGAAAACTGGGGCTTTGTCCCTTTCACCGAGGCAGAGTTCAGGGAAGTCGGCAAAGCCATGACCCTGTTGCTGGATGATGACTTTGTACAGATCGCCGAAGTCGACGGCGAACCCGCGGCGATGATTATTGGTCTGCCCGATATCAACCAGGCCATCAAGGATCTGAACGGCCGATTGCTGCCACTGGGCTGGTTGAAGCTGCTCTGGCGCATCAAGGTGCGCTACCCTGACCGCGCACGCATCCCGCTGATGGGCGTGCTGAAAAAATACCAGCATACCCGGCTCGGGCCGGCACTTGCCTTTGCGGTAACCGAGGCATTGAGAACGCCTTTCATACGCCGCGGTATCAAAGAGGTGGAAATGTCATGGATACTCGAAAACAATCAGGCCATGCGTAATATCATCGAAAAACTGGGTGGCGTCGAATACAAACGCTACCGCCTGTATGAAAAGAACCTGCATGACTGATACCGGGTTTACTGCCATCATTCTCGCTGCTGACCGTCACCGCGACGATCCGCTGATACGGCACGCCGGGGTATGTACCAAGGCGCTGGTCGATATTAATAACCGCCCCATGATCCAGCATGTTGTCGATGCGTTGACCAATACCCGGCAGGTCAGGGACATTGTGCTGTGCGGCCCGGCCAGAGCCTGTCTTGAGCAATCCCCGGTGCTGATAGAGATGATCGAGTCAGGTGTCGTACGCTGGCTTGAACCCGCCGACAGCCCGGCGAGCAGTGCCTACCAGGCCCTGAAGCAATTACCGGAAGGTCAGCCGGCACTGATCACGACAGCCGATCACCCGCTGCTGCGACCGGATATTCTCGACGACTTTCTGCAACGCGCCAGCGCAACCGGCGCCGATGTGGCGGCGGGTGTCACCACCATCGACGAAATTCACAGGAAATTCCCGGGTGCACGCAAGACCGTGATGCGTTTCAGCGACGACGGCTACTGCGGCTGCAATCTGTTCGCCTTCCTGACACCGCGCTCACACCGGGTCGCCAATGCCTGGCGCAGCGTGGAGAAACAACGCAAGAACCCGCTGTACATCATTCGGCAACTGGGGCTGGGCTCGGTACTGCGATACAGCCTCGGCATGCTGCGCATGGAAACGGCGGCAAGACGTCTGTCGGAAAAGCTGGATGTCGATATCAAACCGGTACTGCTACCGTTTCCGGAAGCCGCCATCGACGTCGATACCGTCGAGGATCAGCGTTTTGTAGAAAGTATCCTCGGCAGCGACAAATGATGTTCATGCGCCAGTGAAAAGCCATGCTGCTCGCGCTGGTATGCCCTTACCTGCACATCGAGACGCCACTGATGTTCTTCCGGCCGAACCTCGTAAAGATAATATTGCGCCGCCCGCCCGGGCTTGCGCCCGATGGCAGAGGCCGACGGTATGCCGAATACCGGGATATCGCCACCCGCACGCTGAATATGACCCTGCAGGGCACGGTGACTGTGTCCGTGCAGCACCAGTTCGGCACCGTATTCCGACAGAACCTCACCCAGCGCAGTCGTATCGGTCAGCCGCTTGCGCCATTTCTCCGCGCCCTCCACGGCAGGATGGTGCAGCAACACAACCCGGAACAACCCCTGCGATCCGGTTTCGCGCAACACCACCTCCAAGCGTTCGATTTGCGCAGCACCCAGCTTGCCGGTCGCCAGAAACGGTGCTGTGGTCACCGCACTCGACAATCCGATAAAGGCCACACCCTGGCGAATACGCAGGCTGGGAAACAGCAACCTGTCGCCGCCCTGCGACGGCTGTCCGGCTGTCGCGTCCGAGCGCATCCACGGCTCCCAGAGTGCAAACGTATCTGACCAGGTATGGCGTGCGTAGGCATCATGGTTTCCGGGCACAATGGTCACATCACCGCCCTCACCCAGCCGCTCCAGCCAGTGACGCGCCTGGCGGAATTCATCCGGCAGACCGATATGCGTCAGGTCGCCGGTCACCACGATGTGTTGCGGGTGCAGGCCGCGCATATCCTCGACCAGCGCATCGAGTACCTCGCGACGGTGCTCGGCACGCCGGCCACGCCGCCATGACAGGTAGCCCAGTATCCGCTTGCTCAGCAACTGGTTCCAGCGCACGGCTTCGAGCGTGGTGAGATGGGGGTCCGACAAGTGCGCAAACCGCAGACCAGCAGGTGGGGAAACATCATTCATGGCAGAAAATTATATCGTAAAGGTACTTATCCCGGGTTTGCTGGGTTAGGATGCCGTTCAGGAAATAGTACCCTATTCAGACCGACGAATACGCTTGAATCCCACACACACTTTCAATGATCGCCCGCGCATCGGCCTGATCTCCAATCCGCACAGTCGCCGCAACCGCGCTGCACTGGCAGATATCGAGGCCATGATTGCTGCAAAAGGCAGCATTCTTCATCGCATCACGCCATCCATTGAGGATATCCCTGCCGCATTAAAAGCGTTTGCCGAACAGGACATCAACGTCGTTGCGATCAATGGCGGCGATGGCACCACCGCGCAAGTCCTTGCCGCGTTACTCAACGCCTCGCCTTTTCAGAAGCAGCCCGCCGTGGTGCTGCTGCCAGGTGGCACCACCAACATGAATGCGGCTGATGCAGGCATGCACGGCCGCCTCGACAAACAGATCGGGAAGCTCTGTCGCTGGTCCGATGGTGAAGCACTCTCCGTCGAGCCTCTGACGCGACCGGTGCTGCGTATCGATGGCGCAGTCGGTCAGGACACCCTGTACGGCATGTTTTTTGGCGCCGGCTCGATCATCATCAATGGTATCGAACACTGCACAAGCCATATTCACAACGTCGGGCTTACCGATGAAATCGGTCCCGGCGTAACACTGCTGCGAGCGGTCTGGGGCGTGCTGCGCGGAGATCCGCAATTCACCGCACCGATCAATGTCAGCCAGCGATCTGACGGCCAGGACGAGGCGGAGGAAAAGCAACTTGCTATACTGCTGGTCACCGGCCTGGAACGACTTTTCCTCGGCATACACCCCTGGTGGGGACGGGAACAACGGCCCCTGCACTGCACCTGTATAGAGAAGCCCGCCAAAGGACTGCTGAGAAAACTGCCGGGACTGCTACGCGGGAAGCCCGGCAAGGACGCCACACCGGTAAACGGCTATGTCAGCCACAATATCCGACAACTCGAACTGTACATGGACACAACCTTCACCATCGACGGGGAACTCTACCAGGCAAGCCGCGAGCACGGGCCAATCCGTGTCAGCCACGGTGGCGATATTGAATTTCTGAAGATCGGCTCATGATGCCATCCGACACAGGCAAACCGGGGCAACACCTCGCCGACCTCACGCCAGTCCCTGAACATCCGGCACTGCAAACGCTGATCGATGCACTGCGCAGACGTTACGGTGAAAATCTTGTCGCTGTCCTGTTCTATGGTTCCTGCCTGCGCAGCGGAGATCCCTACGACGGACTGGTCGACCTCTACCTGATTGTCGACAGCTACCGCGAGGCCAACAGTTCCTTACCCCGTGCGATATGGAACTGGCTGCTGCCACCCAATGTGTTTTATACCGAGGTGGCCCACGAAGACCACACCGTACGCTGCAAGTATGCCGTGCTGACACTCGCCGACCTGCAGCGTGGCACCTCGCGCCGCTGGTTTCATTCCTACCTGTGGGGGCGTTTCTGCCAGCCCGTGGCCGTTGCCTGGCAACGTGATAACGACAGCCGGGAAAAGATCGACCACTGCCTGCTGCAGGCCGTCATCACTTTCCTGCGACGTGCCCTGCCGGCACTGCCGCCCGAAGGCGACCTGCTGTCCCTGTGGCGCGATGGTCTGACACTCAGTTACCGCACCGAACTACGGCCGGAATCTGCAAACCGCGCCGGCGAACTGGTCAGTGCAAACCTGCACTATTACGAAACCGTCACGCAGTATGCGGCGGATACATTGACCCCGAACTTCCTGCTGGAACCTTCAGCAACCGGCCTGCGCTATCGCACAAACTATACTGCAATCACCCGTCTGGTGACTGGCTTCGCCTGGAAGCTTCGCACGGTTCAGGGCAAACTGCTGTCCGTCGCGCGCCTGCTGAAAGCCCTGTTTACTTTTGATGGCGGACTTGATTACATCGCCTGGAAACTGGAACGTCATTCCGGCGTCAGCGTGGAAATTCCCGATCGTGTACGCCGCTGGCCACTGATTTTTATCTGGGGCATGTTCTGGGACCTGTACCGACGCGGAGCCTTTCGCTAACCATGGAAAATGAAATGTCAAAACAGACGCCGCGCATCTGGCTGGTGACTGGTGACAAGCCGGGCGATAACGCACAGATCGAGATTATTGCCGAGGCACTGGGGCTGCCCTGCGAAATCAAACGCATGCTCCCCAGGCCAGAGTATGTACTGGGAAAACCCCGCTTCAAGGCATCGCTCTACCATCTCGACCCGGAACGTTCCGATTCACTGGAACCCCCCTGGCCAGACTTGATAATTACCATTGGACGGCGACCCTCAATGGCGGCGCTGTGGATTCAACAACAATCCGGAGGCCACAGTAAAATTGTGCTGCTGGGAAGACCCAAGCGTTGGATGAACCGCTTCTCGCTGATCATCGTGCCATCACAGTACCGGATGCCCGACGACCCAAAAGTCCTGCAGCTGGACTTTCCGCTGATGCGCAGCAACGAACAAGCCATTGCCAGGGCCTCACAAGAGTGGGCAAAACGCTTCGCGGAACTGCCTCGTCCCATTACTGCACTGATGGTTGGTGGACAAACCAAACCTTTCCGCTTTGATGCAGACGCCGCCCGGCAATTACTGGCACAGACAAGCACCCTGTCGGATAACGGCTTCCTGTACATCACCACCAGCCGGCGCACACCGGAGGCAGTAATCCAGGTATTTCGGGAAAATCTCCCTTCCAATGCAAAACTGTACTGTTGGTCGCCGGACAATACGGACAACCCCTACCTGGCATTGCTGGGCCTGGCCGACCGCTTCATCGTCACTGGTGACAGCATGTCGATGATGATTGAAGTGGCCCGCCTGGGTAAGCCACTGGCGATATACCCCCTCCCTGTCCAGCGCAATATATTCAGAAAACTCCAGCACAGGCTGGGTAACTGGCTGCGCGGAAAAAAAGCGGGCGAACTCCTGTACAAAACAGGGATGGTTGGATATACACGCGACCTGACGGCTATACATCAATTGCTTTACGACAAGGGCCTGGCTGTACCGCTGGGACAGACGCTTCCCTCACCCGGCAAAAAACCCGAGGATGAACTGCAACGTGTCGTAGTATCTATCAACAAGCTGATAAACTGACCGCCGGCACACTGAGCGATTTTCCAAATGACACTAGTTTCAACCAAGACATTACGCTCCCTGCTACAACGCGCGCTTTTTCTTTTCCCCAGGTCAACAAGAGTTTCCGTTGACCGCTGGATGCGCGGAAAGAAAGAACACAAGAAGCTGAAAAAAGCCGACTTTGCCGTGGTTTCATTGCCCAAAAGCGGAAGAACCTGGCTAAGGGTCATGCTGTCCAGGTATTACCAGCAGAAATTCGACCTTCCGGAACACTCCGTAATCGGCTTTGATAATTTCTACCAGGAAAATCATGCAGCACCGCGCATCCTGTTTTCCCACGACAATGTATTACGCGATTTCACCGGCAACCTGGACAACAAGAAAGATTATTATCAAACAAAAACCATTCTGATGGTACGTGACCCGAGGGACCTGGTCGTTTCACAGTTCCACCAGTGGCGTTACCGCACCAACCCCTCCAAACGTCGCCTCCATTCCGAACTGAACATTGAAGATAACGTGGAAGTATTCGACTTCGCCATGAACAGCTTCCACGGAATTCCTCGAAATATACGTTTCCTGAACAGCTGGCAAAGAGAACTGGGGAACATGAAGGAGGTACTCGTCGTCCGCTACGAGGATATGCGCAGGAACCCTCAGGAAGCTATGGCGCATATTCTGTCCTTTCTCGGGGAAACACCCAAAGCGGAACAGGTCAGGGATACTGTCGAGTACGCAAAATTCGAAAACATGCGCAAAATGGAAGAAAAGCAGACTTTCCGCACAGACAGCAAACAACTGTTTGCCAGAGACACTTCGAACCCCGACTCACTCAAGACGCGTCGTGCAAAGATTGGTGGTTTTACAGACTACCTGAGCCAGGAGCAGATCAACACCATCAATGCAATGATTGACAGTCAGCTTTCACCGGAGTTTGGCTACAACCAGAACCAGGACACCTGAGTCTAACCGGCATCACTCATCGTATAACCGAATTTACGAAGTGGCAGGTTATAAGTTTCTTCAAGCTGCCTGTTACCTTCGGCACACAAGGTCCGTACCAGTGCCCTGGACTGCTCACCTATATCGATTTTTGCCGGACGCCCTTTACTGTTATCCATTCTCAATGCCAGCTTCTGCGCCAGCCGGTAAGGCAACCACGGCCCCCACCTATGCCAGAATTCGATATAGTCCTGGGATATGGTCGGATTCTGCCTGTCCATCTTCAGCAGTTTCTCGAATTGAGCTGTATCCACATCCAGAAAGCTCGACATATCGCTGGCAAAACGACCGCTATCCTCCCGCAGTTCCTCAAACAGGAAAATACGGATATTTTCCCTCCCGAACAGCCCGGCATAAAAATCGATGATCGGGTAAAAATTCAGGTCGTCCAGAATCGAGCGATGTCGGGCTTTCAGCTTTAGCTTGAGCCAGCGGTCGAATGATATGAAGTTGTTTCCACGAATATATTTGGCCAGTTTCTGCAGATACCACGAAGCCAGAATTTCCTCCTGCCGTCGCAAGGTAAAAAAAACCTTCGCATCGGGAATGAGTTCACGCAGGCGTTGCGCCAGCATCCCCTTGTCCTTGCTTTCGTACAGGGCAAAATTCTCGTGCGACAGGATCACGCTCTTTCCATCGGGTGCAGACTCAAGAGCAGCACTGAATATCTCCCTGACCCGGTCACGTTCGTAGTACACGGAATCCGCACGGCAGATATGCCTGATCGCCCAGGTCATGTCTGTGGATTTCGCCGGCATCCCAAGGTAGTGAATATCGGGATGATTGGAAAACACCTGCACCTGTAACGAGCTGGTTGCTGTCTTAACAAAGCCGGGATGTATAAATTGCATGTCCTGTATTCTTTATTTAGTCCTGATCAACCGGGGCAGTGTACACCCGGCATAAATCTGGTTTGGCCGGCCCTCCAGGGGCACACCCTGAAAACACTTAAATACAGGCTGCGCGGGGTGATTTGAATGTGTTAAAGTGCGCGCCTTACAGCATACCAAATGTTCAACACCCCGACACATGCATACTTTCATCAAGAAACTTACCAGATTCATAGTCTTAGGTCTTGTTTTCTTTCTTCCGAAAGAAAAGAAAATCCGCATCGACCGCTGGCTGCGCGGCAAGGAAGAATACCGCAAGCTGAAACAGGCCGATGCCGTCATCGTGTCATTCGGCAAAAGCGGGCGCACCTGGGTGCGTGTGATGATATCGCGCTTCTACCAGGTCAAACACGGCTTGTCTGAACGGCACCTGATCGGCTTCGATAACCTGCACAAAAAGAACCCGGCGATTCCGAAGCTGTTCTTTACCCACGACAACTACATCAAGGATTACACGGGCAACACGGACAGCAAGGCGGACTTCTACAATAAAAAGGTCGTACTGCTGATTCGCAACCCGCTGGACGTGGCCGTTTCCCAGTTTTTCCAGTGGAAGTACCGCATGCGACCGGGCAAGAAAGCGCTGAACGACTACCCGGACCACGGTACGGATATCTCTATTTACGATTTCGTCATGCACCCTGCCGGTCTGCCGAAAATCATCGACTACCTGAACCTCTGGGCACGGGAAGCGGAAAACGTCGGCCAACTGCTCATCGTACGCTACGAAGACCTGCGCTCCGATACCGAGGGTGCCTTGCGACGCATTGTCGAGTTCATCGGCACACCCGGCAGCGACGAGGAAATCCGTGAAGCCGTGGAATTCGCCTCGATCGACAACATGCGCAAAATGGAACAAAAACGTACTTTCTGGTTGTCCGGCAGCCGCATGGTGCCGAAAGACCGCAAAAACCCGAACTCCTACAAGGTTCGCAAGGCCAAGGTCGGCGGCTACCGCGACTATTTCGACGACGGGCAAATTCGTGCGATGAATGAACTACTTGGCGAACGCCTGGACCCTGTTTTTGGCTATAAAGCACAGACAGAAACCCCGGACGAAGCCTCCAGCGCGTGAACTGCAGCACACTAAGCCGCTGGAATTCCTGAATAAATCCGCTACAATAGCGGCACTATATCGATGGCAGCTCTGATGTGTCGTCATACCGGCGTATGCCGGTATCCATTGTCGTTGAAACCCCTGGATTCTGGCATGCGCCAGAATGACGGGGAATAAATCAGAGTTTCCTTAACAGTAACGGGTACGAGGCCAGGCGATTTCATGGATCATTGTGTTTTTATACAGACCAACCACAAACAGATTGTCGGCGCCCTGGTGGCCGAGTATGCGTTGCGCCGCAACTCGCAGAACAATGACAAATTCGATGTGCGCATCGTCAACACCAACGACTACCCGTTCTTCAAGGCGCGCGAAGGCCAGCTGTACCTGCGTGACGGCGTCAAGCGTACGTGGCTGAACGATGACCTGCAGTCCTTCACCCCGACCCGTTTCATGCCGCCCGAACTGATGGGCTACAAGGGCCGCGCCGTGGTCATCGACCCGGACATCTTCGCCATTGCCGATATCTGGGAACTGCTGTCACGCGACATGCAGGGCAAGGCCATCATGTGCCGCCCGCGTTCCGGCACCAAGGGCATCATCGACCGCTGCCTGGCTTCCAGCGTCATGCTGCTGGACTGCGAAAAACTGCCGCACTGGAAAGTAGAAGAATCCTTCAACGAAATGTTCGAGTTCAAGCGTGACTACATGCCGTGGATCTGCCTGCGCATGGAAGACCGCGATACCATCGGGCTGTTCGAGAATGTCTGGAACGACTTCGACAAGCTGACGCCGGAAACGAAAATGCTGCACGTCACACGGCGCAAGACCCAGCCGTGGAAAGCCGGCCTGCCGATCGACTGGCGCCCCGCCGAACGTTTCCGCCTGTTCCCGCCGGTGGCCTGGGCCATGCGCGCACGCCGCAAGATCTTTGGTGAATATGGCCTGCTGGGCAAGTACAAGGAACACCCGGACACCAACCAGACCCACCTGTTCTTTGGCCTGCTCAAGGAATGCCTGGAGAAGGGTATTGTGACGGAAGACATGCTGCGCGAAGAAATGAAGCACAATCATGTGCGTCACGATGCCTTTGAAGTGCTGGAAAGAACACCGGACCTGGCCCCGCCAGGTCACTCACCGCTGAATCTGTCTGCCGCCTGATTTATTGACGTAGATCAAATAATTTTCGACAACTGACCGCTAGGATGTCGCGATCCCGTACCGCACCCGGAGATCGCGCACATGGACCATTCGGTTTTTATCCAGACCAATCACAAACAGATCACCGGCGCCTACGTCGCCGAACACGCCATCCGTCGTTATTCACAGCATAACGACAAGTTCGACGTCCACATCATCGAAAAAAAAGATTACCCGTACTTCGACAAGCGCGAAGGCCAGTTGTACCTGCGCGACGGTGTAAAACGAAAGTGGCTTAACGATGACCTGCAGTCCTTTACGCTGACTCGCTTCATGCCTCCCGAACTGACAGGCTACAAGGGCCGGTCGGTGGTTATTGACCCTGATATTTTCGCCGCCAGTGATGTGTGGGACCTGTTATCGCGCGACATGCAGGGCAAGGCTGTCATGTGCCGCCCGCGTTCCGGCTCCAAGGGTATTATCGATCGCTGCCTGGCATCCAGCGTGATGCTGCTGGATCACGAGAAACTGACGCACTGGAATGTGGAACAGTGGTTTGACGAACTGTTCAGTTTCAAGCGCGATTACATGCCGTGGATCTGCCTCAAGTACGAAGACCGCGAGACAATTGGCCTGTTCGAGAACCAATGGAATGATTTCGACAAATTTACGACCGAAACCCGCATGCTGCACACCACCCGGCGAAAAACCCAACCCTGGAAAGCCGGTCTTCCGATAGACTGGCGTCCAGCGGAAAAATTCCGCCTGTTCCCGCCGGTTGCATGGCTGATGCGCGCCAGGCGCCGCTTCTTCGGCGAATACGCCCTGCTGGGCCACTACAAGGTTCACCCCGACCCGAACCAGGAAGCCTTTTTCTTCGGCTTGTTGAAGGAATGCATCAACGAGGGCAAGGTGAGTGAAGCGTTCGTCCGCGAGCAAATGGCACAGAACCATGTGCGTCATGATGCCTTTGAGGTACTGGATCGTACGCCGGACCTGCCACCCGCACCGACTCATCCACTTTCTGTCCCACTGGTCAAAGCCGCCTGACCAACCGGCATCACTGCAGGAATTTTCATTTGCCTTGGCAGGGCTGCGAATGTAGAGTTTGTGGTAATAATGCAAGGAGAGCCGGGTCGGGGCGCACTTCAGCGCTCTGACAAGACCCTGATAAGTTGCAACACTCCAACATACAATCGATCACATCCGGCAGGGACGCCTTCGCAGATTCGATGCCTGCGTTGCAGGAAATCACACAGCGGCAACGCCTGGCCTTCCTTCTACCAAACCTTGGCGGCGGCGGCGTGCAGCGTAATGCGCTGATTACGGCCTCCTCATTGCGTTCGCGTGGTTACCAGGTGGAAATGGTGCTATGCAGCGAAAAAGGCCCGCTGTTCCAGATGATACCGGACGCCATCACCCGAACCATACTGGACAGGGCGGCGGGTTGGCAGGGGCGCATACACGCCCTGCTGGGGAATCCATCGCTACTGCCGTCGCTCGGCCTGCCAGTACTGGCTGCCGGCAAACCGTCCCGCACACTGCGCTACCTGCCGGCGCTCACAGAATACCTGAGGCGTTCGCAACCGGATGTACTCTTCTCCGCAACCACCTACCAGAATATCGAAGCCATACTGGCGCGCAACGCCGCCAGGGTGAACACACGGATTGCCGTTACCCAGAGCACCAATTTTTCCAGCTGGCACCAGGTATCCGGTGAATGGCGGCGACGCCATCTGTTGCCGCTTTTGCGTCGCAGTTATACCCGTGCTGACGCCATTATCGCAGTGTCGAATGCAGTTGCCGACGATCTTGCCAGCTACGCGCAACTCGATCGCCGGAGCATATCGACGATTTACACACCGCTGGTCCCTTCTAATATAAAAGACCGTGCAGCGGAACCGGCCGAACATTCCTGGTTCGACAATCAGGACATCCCGGTCATTCTCGCCGTTGGTCGCCCTGGGCGAGCCAAGGACTACCCTACCCTGCTACGTGCCTTTGCACTGCTTCACAAAAAACGTCGCGCACGCCTGATTATCCTTGGCGAAGCACGCGATCCGCACAAGAGCCAGGAGCGCATGGGAAAACTTCAGACCCTGATCAGTGAACTGGGCGTATCTGAAGATGTGGACATGCCGGGTTACACGCATAACCCGTATCGCTACATGGCCCGCGCCTCTCTCCTTGTCCTGTCATCCGTGTACGAAGGCTTTCCGAGCGTTGTACCCGAAGCCCTCGCTTGTGGCTGCCCTGTTGTCAGCACGCGCTGCCCGGGCGGCGTCGCCGAGGCACTCGATGAAGGCCGCTACGGAAAACTGGTCCCGGTGGGCGATGATCGCGCCATGGCAGATGCCATCCATGCAACACTCGAGGAATCGCCGCAACGCGACAGGCTTATGGAACGTGGATCATCATTTTCTATCCAGCGCAGCACCGATGCCTATGAATCGCTTGTTTCATCTCTGACGGCTTCCTGCTGACTGATCCCGACAAACAACGCGAGCGGAAACCAGAAAAACAACCACAGCTCCTTGGGCCGAACAATCAGGCGATCTATATCGGGAGCAATCACGACAAACGCAAATACCAGTAATGGCACAATATATTTTGCCCGCTTGCACCCGTAACGGATTATGTGCCTGAAAAATCCGGCGACCATAACAAGAAATATCGCCGCACCTGCAATCCCGCCATCGCGCAAAAAACCCAGGTAACTGCTGTGGGCATGCTGAAACATCCTCCGCCCTACCGGCACCGTCGTGTCAGACAAATACCCATGCCCGAACCACGGCGCTTCTGCAATGTGTGCCAGCACGTTTTCCCAGATCAGTGGGCGCCAGTGCAAATCCATATAAAAGCGATCAAACACGCCGGGAAAAGCGCTGAGTGCCACCACCATGATCATGCTCAACAGCACAAGCATGGCCAGCGCAGCCCTGCGACCAAAACAGAAAGGCATGGCAATGAAGGCCGCCAGCAAGCCCAGCATGGCTGTGCGACTGTGGGTTAGCAGAATTGCGGCCGCCAGAACAAGGAAAGCCGCACCGTATAGGACACGCACCGGCAAAACCCGTGACACTACGGCAAAGTGCAATGCCAGCAAGGCAAATGCCCCATAGGCGCAACCGGCCAAAATAGCATTATCGATGCGGCCAATCGGCTCCAGTCTGGACATGGGGAATGGACGGGTGGCGTACCAGCTGAATATAGAAACAACCGCCAACAATGCGATGCCTGCCACGAGCACTCTCATCAGGAAATCAAATTCTTCCGGGTACCGGCGCACCAGGCTCGCTGTGACAATAATAAAGGTGACAACCTGCACCCACCATCCTGCCAGGGTGGAAAAATCAGCCCGCGTCAGGTTGTCACTCCATAGGCCACTCAACAACTGGTAAGACAACCACACCAGCAATAATTTGAACAGGCCGTTTTTCCAGAGCAGCGGGAGCTCCCTGTATGCCATAAACAGGCCGGGCAACAGCACAGCTGCATAGTAGAACTTGTAGTGCAGTGGACGATCCGGGAAAAAGAAAAAACCCAGCAGGAAAACGCCATAGCTGACAAAAACCCACAAACTCAGTCGATCAGAAAACAACGCTCTCTCACTCAAGCCCGTCATACCTTATCCGTCTTTTCACGATTCATCATTTGTCTGACGCCTTCCACGGCATAATCAAGTCCCTTCCCCCCCGAAGCCTGTACTTCCTGCACAACGGATTGCCCGGCCCAGGCCGCAACGCCGGACTGTACGAGTGCAGACTGAATACGCGTTATGTCCCTGCGCATCCGTTCCGGGGCGATCAGCATGGCAAGACGGTGCGTCAGCGGTTTGAAGCGGAAGTTATGCGCGACCAACCACCACGGCCTGTCGACAGACTGGCTTGCATCGGCCGGACTATCCGACAGATCGAAGATATAAAGTGGTCTTTGCGCCGCCGCCGCTTCTGCCAGCATTGACATGCTTTCACCTGTTACGACAAACCGGTCAGCAACAGACAGCAGGCCCTGATAGGGATTCGCTTCATCACTGCCCCAGTGATAGGCGTATACCGGAACGTCGAGCGCCTCCAGAAACGCCTTGTATGCAGTATCCGGTGTACGCGCGCTGTTACTGGCCAGCACCGAACCCCCCTCCTCACCTACCCTGTCATTCAGCCAGGCTGCCAACCGCCGGGCCTTGTCGGCCGTAAACACAAAAGGGCCACTGTCACCACCGAGCAAAACGGCCCAGCGCGGCCCTGGCAGGTAACTGAATTGCGTCATCCATTCACCGCGCAATTCATCAAGCGATTCGCGTGTCTGGGCATGCAAAGGAAGATCGACGGTCATCACCTCCGACCGCCCGGAAATATTATATTGAGGCGTAGTTATCACCAGATCGAAATTTTCGGGCGGCGACCAGGGCCTCCCGACATGCACCAGGCGTGTCTTCCCGCCAGACTGCTTGTGTATCCAGCGTGCAACCGGCTCATTCCGCCGGCCCGCGGTCAGCACCAGGTCCGGCCACGGCGGCTCCAGCCTGTCTGAACGCTTCCTGTCAACACCCGCAAGGGTAGCGCCAAGCAATATGTTGGCGAGCAATTCAAACTTGCGGTTATATATCTTTTTGAGTTCGAACGGCCAACCCAGTGCCTCGGCCAGTGCCTGTAACTGCGTATTGTCTCCCGCCTTTCGCCCGCAAAGAACCCAGACCCGCGGGGCCGGTGACCGGCTTTTTTCCGATTTTTTCACGCTGAAAAACGCTTCCTCGCGACCAGCCGCGAGCTTACCTTAATCATCGGGAATCTGCAGCGCAAATCGTTTAACATGACCGCTAACCTTTTCTTGCCGGAGCCATCTTGGTACTCGACCGCTACATCACCATTGAAACCACCAAACCGCTGGTGCTGGGCACGTTCCTGCTGATGGTGATTTTCACGGGCTATACCGCTGCGATCAAGCTCGGTGAAGCAGCCAGCGGCCTGATTGATCCTGAAACCGTTATACGGCTGATTGGCCTGAGCACCATAATTGCGCTGGAAATACTGCTGCCCACGGCACTCTACCTGTCAATTATCGCCACCCTGAGCCGCCTGTACCGTGACTCGGAAATGGTCGCCATGCGCGCCGCAGGTGTCGGTGAGTTGCGGGTTATGCGCTCGCTGGTTTTCCTTTCTGTACTCATTTCCGTACTGGCCGGCATCATCTCCGTTTATGGACGCCCCTGGGCTTACCGTGAAAGCTACCGCCTGGAAGCCGAAGCACGCGCTGAGTTTGATATTCGTAAAATCGAACCTGGCCAGTTCATCGAATTGCAGGACAGTAAATATGTCCTTTACGCCCGTGAAGTTGACCAGGACTCCGGCAGACTGAGGGGCGTTTTTCTCCAGACACAACTTGGTGACAAACTCCAGGCGATTTACGCACAAGAAGCCTACCTGCCACCTGTCACCTATGGTGAAGCGCGCAGTTTCGAGCTGTTCGAAGGCTATGGTTATACGCTGGACCGTAAAAGTACCCGCGACACGACACTGAAGTATGGCCAGATGATTATTCACATCCCCCCGGAAGAACCGGATACCAACTACCGACGCAAGGCCGAACCGACGCATAACCTGTTCCAGTCCGATGCACCCAAGGATATCGCAGAATTCCAGTGGCGATTATCTACTCCGATTTCGACCCTGCTGCTGGCAATGCTGGCCGTACCACTCAGTCGCAGCGCGCCTCGCCAGGGACGACACAACAGTTTCCTCGTTGCCATACTGGTATACATCGGTCTGTTCAACCTGATCAGCCTTGCCCGCAACGAAGTCGAGGAAGGCGTCATTCCGGCGTTCCCCGGCATCTGGTGGTCCTACCTGCTACCTGCCGTGCTTTTTATTATCCTCATGGCATGGCCGGCCTGGCGTAGAGGCAAGCACTGATATGAATCGCCTCGATCGCTACATTGCCTGGCAACTGGTCAAGGACTGGACACTGGTCTGGATAGTCATGTCAGCAATTTTCAGTCTGCTTGCCATCGTGGACGAACTGGAACGCATCCAGAATCACTACCAGACTGCTGACGTTGTTCAATACATACTCTACACCCTGCCGCAAAGGTCGATGGACCTGGTCCCTGTTATCGTGCTGCTGGGTACCATTCTGGCACTGGCCAGACTGAACAAGAACAGTGAGATTATCGCCATGCGTGCCGCCGGCATGCCGCTGACATACTTCTTTCGCGCTGTCGCCGTACCTGCGCTATTGCTGGTGCTGCTGCTTTACGGTGTTTCAGAATATGTATCTGCACCGCTTTACCAGAAGGCCGAAACCGAAAAGAGTCTGGCGCGCACCGGACGCACCAATCTGCTGCGTGGCAAAGGCCTATGGTCTGTTAATAACCTGCATTTTTTCAATGTCCGGACCCTGCGCCATGGCAAGATCCCGTCCGACATTTATCTTTTCCAGTTCGCTCCTGACGGCAGACTCCTGAACTTTATCTACGCCGAAACGGCAGAGCCCTCAAAAGACCGCGAGTGGGAGCTTCGCGATGTCACACAAAAAACCCTGGAAGACAGTACGCTGAAAACCACCTTCCGCAAGGAGCTGGCAACAGGTCCGTTCTGGTCACCCGAGGAACTGCCGGTACTGCCGCTTCCGATCACCGGTATGACGCTGACCGGGCTTTATGGCTATGTCGAGTATCTGCATGCCACCAACCAGAACTGGCAGCGCGCCGAACAGTTGTTCTGGCAAAAAATAGCGTTGCCACTGACGGCGGGCGCCATGGTGCTGCTGGCCACACCGATTGGCGCCAGCCTGCGCTCCCAGCGTAGCACCGCGTTTGGCAGCAACCTGGCCATTGGCGCAGGTCTTGGCATCGGCTTTTACCTGTTGATCCAGATCATTAACACCGGAAGCTCGCTGGTCGGCATACCACCGGCCATTGTCGCCTTTACCCCGACGATTCTGGTGCTGGCCGCGACAGGCTGGTTGTTCTCACGAATGCGCTAGATTTGTTCAGGCGCGCCACAAAAGGCATAATTCCCCCCTTATGCAAAGCCTTCCCAACCCTGCCTGCTGACCCACCGCCATGCGTCTGATGCTCTCTTTCTTCAGTGCCTACCCCTGGCACTCTGTCATTATGCTGCTGGCGCTGCTGTTTGCCGGTATCGCGGAAGGCGTGGGCTTATCGGCATTATTGCCACTGATCAGCATCGCCATAAAAAATGATGTCGGGGAAAGTGCCAACACCGACAGGCAACCCGCCAACGAATACGAACAGATGGTCATCGATGCCCTGCAACAGGCCGGCATCTCACCCGGTATTGGTGTACTGCTGTCGATAATTGTGCTCGGTGTAACCCTGAAAAGCCTGTTGCTGCTGGTTGCCAAGAAGCAGGTCGGTTATACCGCAGCCCAGGTAGCAACTGACCTGCGGCTCGAAATGCTGCGCGTAATGTTGCGCAGCAAATGGGAATACTTTATCCATCAGCCGATCGGCCGGCTGACCAACCGGCTGGCGACAGAAGCACAGCGTTCATCTGAATCTTTTGTCAATGGTGCCACTGTCATCACCTACCTGGTACAGGCCATTATCTATGGCGGTGTTGCCGTCGCTGTTTCCTGGAAGGCGACCCTGACCACACTCGCCGTCGGCAGTGTCATCATCGGTATTTCGCATTTCCTGGTGCGTATGACACGCCGCGCCGGGAAAAAGCAAACCCGCCTGCTGACCTCCCTGCTGTCACAGTTGACCGATACACTGCAATCCGTCAAGCCCCTCAAGGCCATGTCAAAGGAACACCTTGCCGACAAGGTGCTGGCCACGGAAACCACGCGACTCAACAAGGCGTTCCGCAAACAGGTATTCAGCAGCGCTGCTCTGAATGCCGCGCAGGAGGAAATGTTCGCTATTGTAGTTGCAGGGGGTATGTTCATTGCGCTGGTCAAACTTGGTATGCCGGTGGCCACGGTAACAGTACTGGCCGTGGTACTTGGCAAGATGCTCAGTCAGCTGGGCAAGGTGCAGAAGCAATACCAGAAAATGGTGGTGGGCGAGAGTGCCTTCTGGTCACTCAAGGATGCCATCGAAGAGGCGCGCCAGGCCGAGGAATACCTCGGGGAAGGTGTAACACCGGGTCTGGAAACCGGTATCCGGCTCGATCATGTAACCTTCAGTTATGATCCTGGAAGACCCGTATTGCGTAACATCAGTATTGACATTCCGCAGGGTCAGCTGACGACACTGACCGGTCCCTCGGGATCAGGCAAAACAACCGTGATCGACCTGGTCATCGGTCTGCTAAAACCCCAGGACGGGCATGTCCTTATTGACGACGTCCCTCTCAACAAACTCGATATGCGCGCCTGGCGTCGCATGATCGGCTATGTCCCCCAGGAAACCCTGCTGCTGCACGCCTCCATCGCCCACAACGTCACACTCGGCGACCCGGAACTCGGTGAACAAGATGCCATCCGTGCGTTAAAAGAGGCTGGCGCCTGGGACTTCATCGCGCACCTGCCAGACAGCATCCACAGCACCGTGGGGGAGCGCGGCACCAAATTCTCGGGCGGCCAGCGTCAGCGCATCATGATCGCCCGCGCACTGGTGCATAAACCCCGCCTGCTGATCCTCGATGAAGCCACCAGCGCACTGGACCCGGAAAACGAGGCCGCCATTGGACGGACTATGGAAGCCTTGCGTGGCAAGTTGACCATTCTCGCCATTTCTCACCAGACGGCACTGGTCGAGGCGGCAGACTGTGTCTACCGAATGGAAAATGGCAGTGCGGTGAAGGTTCGGGGCACGCACACCACCTGATCAGAACAGGGCTCTGACCCGCGCCACCGCGCGCTCCATATCATCTGATGACGATACAGAAACTGCAGGTGGCTCGCCCAGCCAGGCAACGCGCCCCTGTTCGAGCAAACGCTGGTGAACAAGACGGATATCCCTGCTCAGGCGGGGGTGTCCCCAACGCATCATCAGGCTGTAGCTCCAGGCACTGAGACGAAAGTCTACGGGGATATCCCGGTCCTCGCGCATCAGATAACCGTAGCCTCCCAGCGGCGCCATCCACACCGGCTTGCCGGTCGCACAGGCCTCACTGAGCATGGATATACTGTCAGCCGTCACCACCAGGTCATCGCACAGGGCGAGCATACCGAAGTAAGGATTTTCCGTATCCTCCGGACGCCAGCGATACAGCACATGCGGTGCACTGATTTCACGTTCGAATATATCGATAACGGCCGGTGAGGTGCGTGCGCTGGTGGAGATCATCAGCGAACCGCCACGCTGGCGTGCCTGCGCGTTCACCTGTTGCGCAATGGCATGGGCATTTTTCGGCCCCAGGGTATACGGCCCGCTGTTACCGCCGAGGATCACTGCGGTCCGCGGGCCGGGCAGTTGTGCAAACGGCTTTCTCCAGCGTACGGCTTCCTGCTCCAGCCGCTGCGGCGTGACACGATGCAGGGTCAGGGTGTTCTGCAATACCTTCGGGTGCTCGGCCAGTCGATACTGGGGCGTAGTCACAATCAGGTCAAAATGGTCGAGATGCGCCCAGGGCCTGCCGATATGCACAATGCGCGTCGTACCACCCTGCTGGTCCCGAATCCAGCGACACACGGGCTCGTTGCGCATGCCTGCGGAGATCACCAGGTCCGGCCAGGGCGCTACTAGCGGGGAAGAGCTGTCCTGCCGGATGCCGCGCAGATCGCTGCCGCGAAACAGGCTGGTACGGAATTCTGTGCTGCGGTAATCGAGCTCCTTCAGCTCGAAAGGCCAGCCCAGCGCCTCCCCCAGGGCAATCACCTGGTTACGCTCACCGGCACGATAGCCCGTGACCAGCCACACAACAGGGGGTTTTCCGCCGGAATCGGCCAGACCGGACTGTACGGGTTCAACGGGACTCATGGTAATGATTTCAGGGCTGACACCCGTGGCGCCGCCGCTCAACTCCAAGTACAATTCAGCGTTTGCGAATCTAGCGGCTTGTGCCGCGCGGCGCAACTATCAAGCCCCGGATCCGAACGAGTTTTCTGCATGCCTGACTACAATGAATACCTTGAACGCATCTTCGACGTGCTCAAGCCCTTCGCCAAGCAGGGCATATTGCTCAACGAGGAAAGTGAACTGGTCACCGAACTGGGGCTGACCTCACTGCAGGTCATGGAGCTGATCGAGCAACTGGAAGACCATTTTGACATGTCCATTCCGCTCAATATCCTGCCCGACATCCGTACCGTACACGATCTGGCCCAGGCGCTGGAAAAGCTCAACCCCTGATCATGAGCCTGTTCGATAAATTTCAGCCGATTGCCGATATCCAGGCCGACCTACAGGCACTGGGTATCATGCCCTTTGGTGCCGTCACCGAGAAACTGTTGTCCTCCACCGAGGCCATCGTCAACGGTCACAAGGTCATTCTCGCCGGCACCAACAATTATCTCGGACTCACGTTTGAGCCCGAATGCCTGGAGGCTGCCAAGAACGCCATCGACGAGCTGGGCACGGGTACCACCGGCTCGCGTATGGCCAACGGGACTTTCGCCGGACACGTCGCGCTGGAGAAAGAGCTGGCGGAATTTTTCGATCGCAAGCGCTCGATTGTATTTTCCACCGGCTATGCCGCCACCATGGGAATGGGGTCAACACTGGCCGGCCCGGGTGACGTCATTGTACTGGACGCCGACAGCCACGCCAGTATCTATGACGGCGTGCGCCTCGGTGGCGCCGATGTGATCCGCTTCCGCCACAATGATCCCGCAGACCTCGACAAACGCCTGCGCCGGCTCGGTGATCGTATCGACAATACGCTTATCATTGTAGAAGGCATCTACAGCATGATGGGTGACCAGGCGCCGCTGGCCGAGATCGCAGAGGTCAAACGCAAGTACGGCGGTCTGCTGCTGGTCGACGAGGCTCATTCGCTGGGCATGCTCGGCGATCACGGACGAGGCGTTGCAGAAGCTGCCGGCGTCGAGGATGACGTGGATTTTGTGGTTGGCACCTTCAGTAAAAGCCTGGGCTCTATCGGTGGCTATTGCGTCAGCAACCACGACCAGCTTGACGCCATTCGTTTCGCGATACGCGCCTATATTTTTACCGCGTCGCCGTCACCCTCGGTCATCGCCTCCACGCGCGCGGCACTGCGCCTGATGCAGGAACGTCCGTATCTTCGTGATCAGCTCTGGGCCAACGCCCAACACCTTTATGACGGACTGAAAGCACTTGGGCTACAGGTCAGCCCCGAGGTCAGCCCCGTGGTGGCTGTCACCATCAAGAACCGCAACCAGGCCATCGACTGGTGGAACCGGCTGTTACAACGCGGCGCCTACGTCAACCTGGTCATGCCGCCCGCATCACCGACCGAAGACAGCCTGCTGCGATGCAGCGTCAGTGCCGCACACAGCGCGGAACAGATAGACCGGATTATTGAAGCGTTTGCCAATGTACAAAATACTCCGGTAGCCAACTGATTTTCATCCATGCCCTTATATCCCGTCATTGCGAGCACAGCGAAGCAATCTCCAGACGTCTCGCACCAGACTGAAAAAGATTGCCGCGCTGCGCTCGCAATGACAGAGACTTTCCAGGTTACGTGAATGGATAAACTGAACATCATCGGCAATGGTCCGCTGCAAGGCGAAGTCACTATTTCCGGCGCCAAGAATGCCGCCTTGCCAATCCTTGCCTCAACCTTGCTATGCCCCGAACCATTCACGCTGCGCAACGTTCCCCATCTGCGCGACATCACCACCACCCTGGAATTGATGGGCCGTTTTGGCACTGAAATCGAACTGGTGGATGACCTGTCACTGGTGGCGGACAGTTCGCGCATCACCAGCCTGTTGGCACCCTATGAGCTGGTTAAAACCATGCGCGCATCCATACTGGTGCTCGGTCCTTTGCTGGCACGATTCGGCGAAGCCGAAGTATCGCTGCCCGGTGGCTGCGCCATCGGTTCACGCCCGGTCAACCTGCATATACAGGGACTGAAGGCGATGGGCGCAGAAATCGGGATCGAGGACGGCTATATCAAGGCCAAAGCCAGCCGCCTCAAAGGAACGCCGTTCTTCTTTGACGTCGTATCTGTCACCGGCACTGAAAACCTGATGATGGCCGCCACCCTCGCCGAAGGCACCACGGTACTCGAAAATTCCGCCCGCGAGCCGGAAGTCGCCGACCTCGCCCACTGCCTGCAGGCCATGGGCGCAAAAATCAGCGGGGCCGGTACCGACACCATTACTATCGAAGGTGTAGAGAAACTGCACGGTGGCAGCCACAGCATTACCGCCGACCGCATCGAGACCGGTACTTTTATGGTGGCCGCCGCCGCAACAGGCGGGAAAATTCACTTGCGTAGAACCGAGCCCTCCTATCTCGATGCCGTGATCGAAAAACTGCGCGATGCCGGCGCCGAAATCACCTCGAATGAAAACAGTATCGATGTCGACATGCACGGCAAACGTCCGCACGCCATCAACCTGACAACGGCTCCCTACCCTGCCTTCCCGACTGACATGCAGGCGCAGTTCGTCGCGCTGAATGCCATTGCAGATGGTACCGCGACAGTAAAGGAAACCATTTTCGAAAATCGCTTCATGCACGTGCAGGAACTGCAGCGCATGGGCGCTGACATTGAGCTGCAGGGGAACACTGCGATCATTCGCGGTATCGACAAACTGCACGGTGCACCCGTGATGGCGACTGACCTGCGTGCATCAGCCTGCCTGGTTATCGCAGGACTTGCGGCTGAAGGCGAGACATTGATTGATCGCATCTACCACCTTGACCGCGGGTACGAATGTATCGAGGAAAAACTTTCCCAGCTGGGCGCGAAAATCCAGCGGGTACCGAGTCACTCCAGGGCAGAGTGAATCACCACGACATCAAACACGAGGAACACACTTCATGAAAGCCAAAGCCGCCGTCGCATGGGAACCCAGGCAACCTCTGTCCATCGAGCTCATCGACGTGGAAGGCCCGAAGGAAGGCGAGGTTTTACTGAAAGTCATCGCCTCGGGGGTCTGCCATACCGACGCTTTCACGCTCTCCGGGGAAGATCCTGAGGCGGCCTTCCCCGCCGTACTCGGCCACGAGGGCGGCTGCGAAGTGGTGGAATGCGGCCCGGGGGTCAAGGACCTGAAACCCGGCGACCATGTTATTCCTCTCTATATCCCCGAATGCGGGGAATGCGAATACTGCAAGTCAACGAAGACCAACCTGTGTCAGTCCATTGCCTCCACCGTGTGGACCGGGTATATGCCTGACCATACACGACGCTTCTCCCTGGATGGCAAACCCATCTATCACTACATGGGTTGCTCGACGTTCTCCGAATATACCGTGGTGCCGGAAATCGCACTGGCGAAGATCAATCCCGCGGCACCACTCGACAAGGTCTGTTTGCTGGGCTGCGGCATCACAACAGGCATCGGTGCTGTACTCAACACAGCCAGGGTCGAACCCGGATCGACCGTCGCCGTTTTCGGCCTCGGCGGCATTGGCCTGTCCTGCGTACAGGGCGCGGTAATGGCCAAAGCCGAACGCATCATCGCCATTGACATGAACCCGGCAAAATTCGACATGGCCAGGGCACTGGGCGCTACGGACTTCATCAACCCCTCGGACCTGGGCGGGAGTGTCACCGAGGCGATTGTCGAAATGACAAACGGCGGTGTGGATTATTCTTTTGAATGCATCGGCAATGTCGAAGTCATGCGCGAAGCGCTCGAGTCCTGCCACATGGGATGGGGTGTCTCCACCATCATCGGTGTTGCCGGGGCCGGACAGGAGATCCACACCCGGCCCTTCCAGCTGGTCACAGGCCGCACCTGGAAGGGAACGGCCTTTGGCGGCGTCAAGGGTCGCAGTCAGTTGCCCGGCTATGTCGACCGCTACCTGGCGGGTGAAATCGAGGTGGACAAAATGGTAACCCACACCATGCCGCTGGAAGATATCAACCGCGCCTTTGACCTCATGCACCGTGGCGAGAGCATCCGCTCTGTCATTATCTTCTGAGAAACCCGACATGCGTCAGATTGAACACATCAAGGAATCCGGTGGCTGGTTGAACCGCTACACGCATGACTCGGCATGCTGCCATTGCGAAATGACCTTCTCTGTCTACCTGCCCCCTGCCGCCAGCACGCGAAAAGTACCGGCGCTCTATTTCCTGTCGGGACTGACCTGTACGGATGACAATGTTCGTGTCAAAGCCGGCGCACAGCGCTATGCCGCAGCGCTGGGTATCGCACTGGTCATGCCCGACACCAGCCCCCGTGGCGAAGGTGTGGCGGATGATCCCGACCGCTACGACCTGGGTCAGGGCGCAGGCTTTTATATCAACGCCACCTGTGAACCCTGGGCCAGCCATTACCAGATGTACGACTACGTCACACGCGAATTACCAGCCCTGGTTGAGGCTGAGTTGCCACTGATACCCGGCCTCAAATCCATTACCGGGCATTCCATGGGGGGTCATGGCGCACTGATATGCGCCTTCAAAAACCCCGGCGCCTACCAGTCCGTGTCGGCCTTTGCACCGATCTGCAATCCGGTAAACTGCGGTTGGGGCGAAGGCTGCCTGAGCGCCTACCTCGGTGATGACCGGGAAGCCTGGAATGCCTGGGATGCGACAGCGCTGGTGAAGGCCGGCGCAAAACCCCTCCCGCTACTCATCGACCAGGGTACCGGTGATGAATTCCTTGCCGAACAACTTCATCCCCGGGCACTGGTTGATGCCTGCCTTGAGCGAAACATTCCGATTCAGTTTCGCATGCAGGAAGACTACGACCATAGCTACCATTTCATCGCCAGTTTTATCGGTGAGCACCTGGCATTTCATGCGCGACATTTACAGAGTGACTGACCACCTTACAAAGAAATTGACTTCGCCTGTTTACCCGCTCATTTTCTTTCAATACTGTACTTCAGATCTATCGATTGCTGGGCACCGGAGTTCCCGATCAGGCTGAGGTGCCGCGTCAGCTTGTAGATCACCTGAAAAGCGGCGCTTTCATTAAACAGACCATAGACATAATCAATATGCAGGCGTGGTGACAACTGTTTACCCACGGTCAGTGCGGTGTCTGTGTCGGTAGCACCCGATTGAACGCCAAGGTCAATCCCGAGCTTCTGGCTTATTTCCCGGGAAACGGGATTGTTGGCGCCCAACGATGCCGCCGCGGCGGCGAGCGCCTGCGAATCCTTGCCCGTAGATGAATCATTGAGCGGTTTGCCGGTGACCAGGTAGGACATGATTTCGGCGTTGGCCATGGCCGGGTTGGAAAACAAGCTCAACCGGGGTGACTCGACATTACCGGTCAGTTGCAGGCCTGCCGTTACCTCGCCAATGATACGCGCTGCCTGAATATCCAGCGCCGGATTGCCCAGTGGTCCGGCAAACAACAGTCGACCTCGCTGGATGGCCAGTTTCTGGCCATAGCCGTCATAGCGGCCGTTCCTGAGTTCCAGCACACCATTGCCGATGAGTATTTTCGACTCCAGGCTGCGAATAGCGAGGCTGCCTGCCAGGTTGGTACTCAGACCCAGGCCTTCGAAGTGCACATCATCGCCGATGTTCGCCACAACATTGACACTGACAGGAAGGGTTGAGGGTTGCTGTACAGGCGCACCCGCCGGACCAACAATCACCTGGTCTGCGGACACCTTGACGGTATTGGGCGGAAGTTTCCTGAGTTTGATCCGGGCGTAGGGAACACGTACCGAGCCGGTAACATCGACCCGCTGCATCGATCCTGCAACCTGAAGCTCAGGGTCGACCTCTATGATCTTGTCCGGCAGGCTGATGATGGCGAAGTGTTCGCCCTGCAACTTAACGTTGAAAGGCCAGTTACGCGCCCTGGCCAGAGACAGCGTTCCATCAAGACGAATACTGCCTTTGCCTGAGTCCGCCGAGCCACTCAACACAACATCGGAGCCTTTCCCCTCTGCCTGAAAACCGATGTTTTTCATCTCAATGCCCAACGCCGGAATAATCATCTGGCCCTTGCTGAGTGATGCAGTACCGCCGATTTCCGGCGCATCCAGAGAACCGGAAAGTCGGATCTCGGCGGCCGCCGCACCGCCGGCAACCTTGATATCGGTCATCAGTGGTTCCATAAAGCGCAGGTCCGGGAAATCAAGATTGACCGTGCCGGACAACTGATCTTTTCCACCACCAGGCCGGCCCAGCCTGATATCGCCGTGCAGTTGACCTTCTGCAGACTCACCATCCAGGGCCAGTTGCAATGCATCATTCTCCCGGCTGCCCCGCACACAGACCTGGCGCTGTTGCGCCTGCCAGCAGGCCTTGAACGGTCGTGCATCGCGCGCAGTGACGTGCAATTCAACCGGATCGCGTAGCTGCCAGTTACCCAGCGCTCGCAACTCGAGCGTTGCAACTTCCAGTACACCGTCCCAGGCCGCCTGACGATAACCGCCACGCAATTCAACCAGGGTACGCCCTTGTCCGGCCGTCACGTCGAGACTCACTTTGTGACGGTCGATCCAGCCCTGGCTCGTGAGTGCCAGGCTCTGCACCGGCGTTTTGCCGATTAGTGCGCCCTGCGCCCGGATGCTGAGCTTTGATGCTTGCGGCCTGACAGGATCAATCAACGCCTGAGCGCTCAGCGTTTGCACCGAGTTTCCCTGGTAGCTGAGTCCGCTTGCCGACAGATCCAGGTTGGCCGAAACAGCATCCATCGGACCTTTTATAACACCGTTCGCACGCACCTGGCCGGCGAGGCCCGGCATCACACCAGCCAACTTCGGGGCATCGACCTGGTATCGCAAACCGGTTCGCGCATCCAGAACACCGGAAACTTCTGCGCGATTTTCACCCAGGGCAATGCGTAACCCTGTTGACTCCGGCAAGCCATTTTTGAAACCCAGATCTCCCTCTACTGTAATCGGCTGGGTGTGCAAGGTGCCTTTTAACCTGAGTTTGCGGAAGGCCGCAGCAACACGCTCATCCTTGCTGGTGACATCGAGTCGTGTTTCGAGATCCAGTCGACCCGGCCACTCGGGCCACTGCAAACCGGGGTTGATCCCGGATGCCTTGATATCCATAGCCAGCGTAAACCCGGGTGCCCAAGCCACATTGCCGCTCGCCGCAAGGCTGCCGTCGAGCATAGTGATGTCCAACGCATCGATGGCCAGTTGCCCGGAATCTCCATGCCCGCGTGCCTGCACCTGCATGGCCGGTGCATTGCGAATATCGAGCGGTCCCTCAAGTTTGAGCCTGTAGTCATCGACATGGCCTTCAATCTCGTAATCCCCTTGCGCACTCGCGTATTCCACGTCCCCCGACAACGGCCAGCGCAGCGACTGCCATTGCCCGGAAAACCGGAATTCCGGCTGCTCACCCTCCAGCTGAACGGTGCCGTCACTGGTCAGCTGGAACGGGCCTGAGAGTGTGTGTTTAACGCTGAACCGGTGCAGATCACCCTTCAGTTCGGCTTCCCCGGAAACGGTGACTGCATCGGGCAAACGGGTTGCCCAGTTCAGCGTTGCGCCGAAGCTGTAAGGCTTGTGCAGGTCGGCCTTCCCACTCAGTTGCAGCATCTTGTCCTGCAAACTGACATCGAACTGTTTAATGTGGAGCCCGCGAACCGGGCCGGCACTCACTGACAGGACAAGTTTATCAACCACGGTTTTAGCTTTATCTGCTTCTACCAGCAGACCGGTGACCCGCACCTTGTCTACCTGAAGAGCCAACGGCAAGGGTATGCGTTCCGGCAACACGAACGGCTCGGCATCAGGCGCTGCGGGAGGTGCCCGGTAGTACATATTTCGGGCGTCGAGCAGACGTATCCGCGCTGTGCCACGCAGCAGGTCAGGCAGGTACACGTCGAGAACAAGCCGGTCAATTTCAATGACCCTCTCGTCCTGACGGTAACTCACACCCTTTAGCGTCAGACCGGACACCAGCTCGCCGCTGATGCTGCTGATCTCGAGCTCTCCGGGCGCGTACCGCTGTGCTTCCCGGATCAACCAGCGGTTCCCGGTTTCACTGAGGGTGATAAAGGCAAGTGCCGCAGTGATCAGCACCAGCAGCCCGAAAAAAACCAGGAACAGATATTTTGCGATACGTTGCAGCATGATAAATGCGTAACCTAGAGATCCGGACCCATTACGAAGTGAACCCACAGCTGATTGCTCTTTCTGTCGAGCGGGCGTGCAAAATCCAGCCGGACCGGTCCGACCGGGGAGCGCCAGCGGATTCCCAGCCCGACACCTGTTTTCAGGTCAACAGGGAGGTCATTAAATGCATTTCCGGTATCGACAAACGCGGCCAACCCCCACTTTTCGGTTATCCTGTGGTCCAGCTCCAGGCTGCCAACCAACAGGTGCTTGCCACCTTCCACCTCGCCACTGGCGTTGTCGGGACCGAGAGATTTGTAACCGTAGCCGCGCACGCTGCTGTCGCCACCGGCAAAAAAACGTACCGAAGGCGGTAAGGCGTCGAACTTGTTCATAAACGTTGAGCCACCATCGAAGCGGCCAATCAAACGGGTTTGCCACGGCAGGCCGAGAATGCCTTTGGCACCCCCGATCAATTGCAGAAAGCTGATATCAGACGCTACACCTTGCAGGCTGCCGCGTGTTGTGAAGTTCAGCCGAAAACCTCTACGCGGGTAGAGTGGATTATCGGCAACTGATTTCGACCAGCCGATACCCGGCATCAGTAACGACGATGAATCATTCAGATCGCCGCTGATTTTGAATGACTCCCTGCTGTATTCCAGCACCTGCTCCTCCAGCCAACGGTTTTTTAACTGGCGGGTTCGCGTTACGGATACTGCGGTGGTATCTGCGCGATAGCTGTCAGTGTTCTCCTGTTTATAACCGGCCTCAAATCTCATTTTGTCGGTAACAGGATGCTCCAGTGGCAGTGTGTAGGCAAAGGTCACTCTGGATATCACGGTTGACAGAGACAGGTCACTTGAGAGCTGGTGTCCTTTGCGGTTGAGGCGCAGGTTTTTATAGCCAGCCCCGAGACGCGGGCCAGTATCGGTCGCGAAACCGGTCGATAGCGTATAGCGGTGCCGGTTGGCGGGTGTAAGTGTTATACGAACCGGAACCTCGTGGCCCTCGGCCTCATCGATCAGCGGCTGCACCAGCACCTGGGCAAAGTAGCCACTGCCGCTCAATGCAAGGGAGGTCTCCGTCAGTGCAGTGCGCACATAGGGCTCGCCTTTCCGGTAACCAAGGTAGCGCCGCAACAGCTTGTCATCGATAATGTCCTGCGCCGCACGCGTCTCACCAAAGCGGAAACGCACGCCGGATTCGAATCTCAGGTTGATGTCTGCATATCCCGAAACAGGATCAACCCGCAGCTCATGCACGGTGAACCGGCTATCAAAATATCCCCGCTCTGCGGCAAGATTGGTAATGCCGGACTTCAGTGACTCATAGTCGTCATGTCGCAGCGGAAGGCCTGGCCTGAGTCCGGTTTTATCAATCAATTTCTGAAAGTTTTCATCACGACCGGCTTCACCCGTAATAGCGATATTGATATCGCGCAGGATTACCCGTTTCCCTGGCTGGATATCGAATCTGGCTGTCCAGCAATTACTTTTACCTTTTTTCCTGTAAGTCTGGTTAATGACAGGCTGGTAGTAACCGAATGCCTGAAGCGCCTCACGGATCTCACTTTCTGCCTTGATCAGGCTGACCTGCATGCGCCATTGAGGCGCATCGCAGGCTTCCTGTTCAAGCGACAGCATGGCCCTGATATTAGCTTCAAGCGCCTTGTCCACACCCTTGACAATCACAGTGCCATTTGCAAATACGACGCACGGCAAAACGAGCAGGGTAACCAGCACGAAATGGTTGAGCAGGAGCGTGTTTATGGTTTTCATTGACTGTGCAGTGTACCGCCTTTCACGCGCAACCCGGTAAACGGGGCTGCACAGAAAGATTGCAAGGCGTCGGAAATCAGGCAGCCCCTGGCTCTACAGCATTGCCGAAAACCAGTGCCGGTATTTCGAAATCAAGCGCATGCGGCATGTATAAACCGATCATATCGAGAGACTGATCGAGCTGTCGCTGGTAGAATCCGGCAATGGCTTTGTCAGTTGCTGTGCACGGGAAGGAGCCGTGACCCGCACGGTTGAAGGAAGTCTCAAAGACCGGAAGTTCAGGATTCGGATACCCCATTTAAACCAAGGATAGAAAAATGTTGAAAAACTTGATACGTATATCTACTGGCCTGTTTATCGCAGTCCTGCTAACCGCCTGCGCCTCCACACCAAAGCTCAGCAACGAACAGGTCCTCGAACAGAATGAACAGATTGCGCAACTCGACAAGGCACTGCAGGACGCACGCGCACAGGGCGCAGACTATCTTGCACCCGATGGCTATAAAACGGTATCAGGGTATCTCGATCAGGCAATTGAGGAAGCTGCCGGTGGGCGCGATGAAGCTGCCAATAGCTCTGCGCGACTCGGTCTCAACAGCATGAAAAAGCTGAACAGTGACACGGAAAAGAGCAAGGACTTGCTGCGTGAAGTGCTGGCCGCAAGAGAGCGGGCCCTGGATGCCGGTGCCGCCACCGTGTTGACAAAGGACACCTCAGAGCAGGAAACCGAGTTGCGGAAAACCGCTGCCATGGTAGAGCGTGGCCGCCTGGAGGATGTCAAGAAACGTCGCCCTAAACTGATTGCCGGCTATGAGCGACTGGAACTGCTTTCACTGAAAGAAGGCACAATGGATACGGCTAAAACCGCGTTGGAAAAAGCCCGTGAAAACGGTGCTGCAAAGTACGCACCGAAAACGTACAAGCTGGCTTCTGAAGAACTGAATCTTGCTCTGTCTGTTCTGGACGCCGATCGCACGAAGACGGAAAAGGCCAATACCCATGCCTCGCGCGCCAAATGGCTTGCCGAGCGTAGTATTGTTATTACCGAACTTATCAAGGATTTCAAACGCCGGGATTACACAGACGAGGAGGTCCTTCTCTGGTACCAGGCACAACTTGGCGAAGTTGCCACACCACTGGGCAAGGAGCTTCCCTTCAACCGCGATAACCGCGAGGTCGTTATCGGCCTCCGAAATTCGATTGAGGAACTGATCAAACAGAGGGATGAGACCGCAATTGCGTCCAGTCAGTATGAACAGGAGTTATCACTCACCGAAGAGCAGAAAAGATCCATTGCAAAGGTCGAATCCATGTTCAGTCCGAACGAGGCCAGCGTATACCAGCAACGCAAGAATGTGCTGATTGCCGCCCACGGATTCCGCTTCCCACCGGGAGGCAGTGAACTGGAAGCCGACAACTTTGCCTTGCTGAATAAAATTATTCAGGCCGTCAAAACTTTCCCGAACAGTATGATCAAGGTTTCCGGTCATACCGACTCGACAGGGAGTGACGCACTGAACCTGAAGCTGTCCGAAGAAAGAGCCACGAAAGTCGCCAGGTTCCTGACGGAAGTGGGTGGCATAGACGCAGGCCGGATCAGCGTCTACGGCTATGGAGAATCACGCCCGGTTGCCAGCAACGATACACCGGAAGGCAGATCAGCGAACCGGCGGGTCGAGATACTTATCGAAAACCCGTAATAACTGTCCGACCCTTGTGAAAACAGGGGTCGGGTAATTATCTCTGACCTTCACCAGCGCTCCTTGGCAACTCCGGAGCCGGTTTACCGAGAAAGAAACCCTGCGAGTAATCCACTCCAAGAGCAGTCACCTTGTCCAGTACAGCTTGTGAATCGACATACTCGGCAATCGTTTCCATACCCAGCCGACGCGCGAAATCAACGAGAGTACGTGTCACCAGTTCCGAGTTCCTGTCATCATTTATACGTTTGATAATTGAACCATCTATCTTCAGATAATCCGCATTCAGATGCATGAGATGTGTGAAGTTGGAGTATCCGGTACCAAAGTCATCAATAGCCACGCGGCAACCCAGCCTCTTGATCTCGGCAATAAAGCGACTGACCTCTTCGTAATTCTCAATCCCTTCGCTCTCGATCAATTCCACCACCACACGACCCGCAGCATTATATTCATTCAGTTTCTGCTTGAAGAAATGAACTGTTTCGGAATTACGAATATCTTCTACGGTAAAATTGAGCGATATACTGACAGCACGATCACCCAGCATATCCAGACTCTGCTCGATCATGGTACGTGTCAGAATAGCGTACTGACGCGTGCGCTTTGCCGCCTCAAGGAAGAAAAACGGTGTGACAACACTGCCATCCTCGTCTATCAGGCGTACCAACGCTTCATATTTGGTCTGTTTACCGCTGGCATTATGAATAATGGGCTGAAAGAAAGGTCTGATGCGGCCTGTTTCCAGGGCTGTACTCAGCTTGTTGGCCCATAGAATATTCTGCTTCTGGCGTTCTGCATCCTCCAGTGCGTCATCATCGACCGCGTACCCTTCGTTGCGCTCTCTGGCTATATGCAGGGCCTGCTCGGCCCCGGCAATCAGCGTAGTACTTTCACGGCCACTGATACCTGCACTTGCCGTCAGATGGATTTCCGGCTCACCGATTGACAGATGGCTGTCTCTCAATGCCTCCACAATCCGGGCTATCAGCTGTCTGAATACTGCAAACTGCATGGCACCGTCCGCAAGCACACCAAACTGGTCACGCCCCATCCTGTAGAGCCTTGTCCCGCCCGGAAGCAGGCAGGCAATTTCCCGGCTGACAGCAACGAGGACCGCGTCCCCGGTATCCAGGCCGTAGAAACTGTTAATTGCCTTGAAGTTGTTTATGTCAATCACTGCAAAACGGGGGTTCGACATCGAAAGAGTGTCCTGCAGCAAGCGTGTACGATTGGGCAGACCCGTCAGATCATCTGTTGTCTGTTCCCTGATAATGCGGTTCTTGCGCTGTGTAACAAAAACAAAAATGCCGATAATGATTACAGCGATAGTGATAAATATACCCAGCACCCACCAGACCAGTTGCGGGTGGCGATCGAGAAAAGGAAGTGGTTGATTGATAATTCTGGCACTGTCCAGGAGATCCTCGTTCAGCCGTATGCCAAAGTGCTGTAATGTGTTCCAGTCAAATACAAGTTCCCCGAGGCTTTCCTTGACTGGCTCAACATCCGAAACAGGCTCACCCCTGATAATACGCACCGCAAGCCGCGCTGCCGACTCACCCTGTAGTCGCGCCGTGGTCACATATCCACCGAGTACACCGGGGAACAGATAGCCATCTTCCATGACAAGCACCATGCGGCCTGTGCCGGTAATCTCCCGCATGACTTCATCCAGTTCAAGTACTCGCCCGTTTTCGTCGTGCACACCGCCTATCGAGGTAACGATCACAACACCCGGGCCCGCTGTTTTCAGTGAATCCAGGAGCTCGTACTTCGAGCTCATTCCAATGCGTACAATTTCCAACCCGGTGTAATGCCGGGAAATTCCACTGATTCCTGCGCTGATAGCCTGATCGGTGGGACCACCATCACCCAGAAATATGATGCGTTTTGTCTGCGGGCGTATCTGACGGACGAGATTGACACTGCGCTCTACACCCTTGCGTTCGAACACACCGGTGATACGCTGCCGGTCCAGCGTATCTCCAAGAGAAAGGTTATTGACACCGGAAAAAACCACGGGTGTTGACCGAAATGACAGTACACCAGCCGCAAGCATAAAATTCATTGCGTTATCATCTGTCACATAGATGAGATCGGGTGTGTCGCCGGCATGCTTGGCCTGCAGGTAGTACAGGAATTTTTGCAAATAACCAGGACTGGGCTTTACACGCTTGGTATCGAGATATTCGACCGAGAAATTAATGTCATAATCAGGCAAGCTGCTGGACAGCATTCCGGTAAAGCCTTCATGCTGCAAAGCCGTCCAGGGGTAATCCTGGTGGTAGGAATGGATAACGACGACTTCTCGCCGCTCACGCGCCACAGCGTCCGCGGCCATGGAGATGGCCAGCACAGCAAATAGCAGGATAACCATTATCCTGCACAATCCTTCCCTGAACGGACATTCGGCGGGACCAACCCGTGAAATATTCAGTTACAACCCCCCTGCTTTCGCAGCCTGCTGCAATGCTTATCGTCTTATAAGGGCTGAACTTCAGCCTTTCTTGCCGATCAATTCGATCTGGTAGCCATCCGGGTCTTCCACGAAGGAAATAACCGTCGTGCCGGCATTCATCGGACCGGCTTCACGCAGTATCTTGCCACCGTTATTACGGATCTGCCCGGTTGCTTCGTATACATCGTTTACCTCCAGGGCAATATGACCAAATCCTGTGCCGAGCTCATAACGGTCTATATCCCAGTTATGTGTGAGCTCGATGACGGTATTCTCCGACTCGTCACCGTAACCAACAAATGCCAATGTAAATCTGCCGTCCGGGTAGTCTTTCTTGCGCAACAACTTCATGCCCAGCACTTCTGTATAAAAGCTGATGGAGCGATCAAGATCACCGACCCGTAGCATGGTGTGCAGTATACGCATTTATACGCCCCCTTTTACCGCTTCTTCCTCGCCGCAATCCGCAGCCGCAGCGCATTGAGTTTAATGAAACCTTCCGCGTCCTTCTGGTTATAGGCACCCTCGTCATCCTCAAAGGTCGCAATGCGCTCGTCAAACAGAGAGTCTGTATCTGACATACGACCAGCCACTGTGACATTGCCCTTGTACAACTTGACACGCACCTTGCCATTTACTGTTGCCTGCGAACTGTCGATCATCTCCTGCAACATTTCGCGCTCGGGGCTCCACCAGTAACCGTTATAAACCAGCTCGGCATAGCGCGGCATCAAATCGTCTTTCAGATGCGCTACCTCGCGATCCAGCGTCAACGATTCAATGGCACGGTGCGCCTTTAGCATGATGGTACCTGCCGGCGTCTCGTAACAGCCGCGCGACTTCATTCCAACATAACGGTTTTCGACAATATCATCACGACCGACGCCGTTGTCACCACCGAGCTTGTTCAGCTGCTCCATTACCCGGGCCGGCGTCACCGACTTGCCATCGATAGCGACAATGTCACCTTTTTCGTAGCTCAACTCCACATAGGTTGGCTTGTCCGGCGCCTGTTCCGGCGATACCGTCCAGCGCCACATACTGTCTTCCGGCTCCGCCCAGGGGTCTTCCAGAATGCCGCCTTCGTAAGAGATGTGCAGCGAATTGGCATCCATCGAATAAGGCGACTTCTTGCCTTTCTTGAAATCGACAGGAATATTATGCTCTTCGGCATAGGCCATCAGCGTTTCACGCGAACTCAGGTCCCACTCACGCCACGGCGCAATGACCTTGACATCCGGCTTCAGCGCATAGGCGCCCAGCTCAAACCGCACCTGGTCATTGCCCTTGCCGGTGGCACCGTGTGAAATTGCATCTGCACCTGTCTCGTTGGCAATCTCCACCAGGCGTTTGGCAATCAGCGGGCGGGCAATCGATGTTCCAAGAAGGTACTCACCTTCGTAGATGGCGTTGGCGCGGAACATGGGGAACACATAGTCACGCGCAAAGTCTTCGCGCAGGTCTTCGATGTAGATTTCCTTCACACCCATGGCCTGTGCCTTGGCGCGCGCCGGCTCGACTTCCTCTCCCTGACCGATGTCTGCGGTAAAGGTCACGACTTCACAGCCATAAGTATCTTCCAGCCATTTGAGAATAATGGAGGTATCCAGACCACCGGAGTAGGCGAGAACGACTTTGTTAATTTTTGACATGGGTTACATAACCTTTATTAAAACTTCTGAAACCTGAAATCTCGCGCCAATGGGCATTGTTGTTCTCCACCACTGTGCAAACCTGAACCAGTCTCAACGCTGCCCGTCTACCCAAACAACATTCAATCCTTGCTCCTGGACTTCATCTTCGCACTACGCCGCAACCGGGAACCCAATCGCCGCGCCAGCTCACCAAACAACTCCGTCTGCGTCGGATGCGGATGAATCGCATGCCCCACCTGCTCCAGCGTCAGGTCAGCCGATACCATCATCACCGCTTCACCAATCAGCGTGTCCGCATGATCCGCCAACAGGTGAACACCAATGACGCGTTGCGTCTTTTTGTCCGCCACAATCTTGATCATACCGTGCAGCTCATTGTTGATCATCGCCTTGGCATCAATGCTCATCGGCACCTTGGCTTCCACGGCGTCAATACCTTTTGCTTTTGCCTGGTCAACAGACAGGCCGACAAACGCCGCTTCGGGCCGGGTAAAGATCACACCGCAATCCTTGTCCTGGTCGTATTTCATGTCTTCGCCAAGGATGGTGGCGGCCGCCACGCGACCCTGTTGTGCGGCGGTGTGTGCCAGCATCAGCCCACCTATCACATCGCCAATGGCGAAGATGTGCGGCACGTTGGTTCTGCACCGCGCATCCGCCTTGATGATGCTGTGCTCGCTGGCCACACCGGCCTTGTCCAGGTCCAGCCCGTCCAGTACCGGGCGCTTGCCGGTCCCCATAATGATGTAATCGACCTTGGTTGTATGTGCCTTGCCGTCGCTGTCCTTGTACTTGACAGTAACAGCCCCGGCCTTGCCACTGATCTTGTCAATCTGTACCGAGGTATGCACGGTCAGACGGGGATCGTCGTTGAGCACACCGGTCAGGTGTTTGGCAATTTCCGGTTCCACCTCGGCGAGGATGCGGTCTTTGGCTTCCAGCAACGTCACATGGGTACCGAAGTCCTGGAAGATCTGCGCCATTTCCAGGCCGATGGCGCCGCCGCCGATGACAACCAGTTTCTTCGGTTGCTGTTCCAGTTGCCAGACGGTGTCGGAAGTGAGTACGCCACCACCTTCGACCAGCCCTTCCACAGCACCGGGAATCGGCGGCACGAATGGAGGGGCGCCGGTAGCAATGACAGCACAGCCAAAGGTCATGGTTTCGCCACTCGGCTTGCTGGCATTTTCGGCGCGAGTATGCGGATCCGCCTGGTTGCCGGAGGTATCGACAAACACGGTATGATCATCGACAAAGCGGCCAAAGCCCTGGATGTATTTGATCTTCACACCCTTGTCGGTTTTCAGCGCCATGTCGCCGCGGGTTTCCAGCACCTTGCGGCGCGTGGTTTCCAGCGCTTTCCAGTCCAGCTTCGGTTTACCCGGGGTGATACCAAGATGGCTGTCGTGCAGGCGGTCGCGAATACGGTCCGCGGCAGCACGCCAGGCCTTGGACGGAATGCAACCGCGCCACAGGCACTCGCCACCCGGCAAGGGAGAATCATTGATCATCGCCACCTTGAGGCCGTGCGCAACCAGATCACGCGCGCAATCTTCACCGCCGGGACCACCGCCGACCACGACCACGTCGTAATCCCAGTTGCCTTCCGGGATGGCGGGGCCGCTCGGGCCCATCCAGCTGTCGGGTTGTTCGATGAGTTCTTTCAGGGCATTCAGGTACAACGCCACTTCAGCCCCATTAACCACGCGGTGATCGGCGGTAATAGTGAACGGGCTACCCTGCTCGGTGTTGGCCGAAATCGCAAGGATAGCGGCGATGCCAGGGGTGGCAATCGCATCGAAATGACTGACGCCGAACATGCCCATGTTGGAAATCTGGAAGGTGGAACCGGTGTATTCTTCCGGTTTCAGACGGCGCTTGCGCGCACGCCCGACCAGGTCCTTCCAGTCTTCACCCAGATCGGCGAGATCACGGCTTTCGCAATTGCGCAGCACCGGAACCACCAGGCCACCACCATCGGCGGATACCGCCATACCGATATCGACATTGCTGCGTTCGATCAGCTTGTCCTGTGGCTGGTAGCACCAGTTCATTTTCGGATACTGCTGCATGGCCATGGCACAGGCCCTGGCAATCGTGACGGTGACAGACGCACCCTGTGCCTTGGACGCCTTGATCAGCGCACCAAGTTTGATGTGTGCGGTTACGTGGAAAGTCGGCATGCTCAGCGAAGATGTCATCGCATCGCTGATGGCCTTTTCCAGCTTGTTCATGGGACGACCGTTACCCGGCACGTCGACCTGCGGGAAGCCGACGGTGGCCGATGCTGCAGTCGGCTGTGCGGCGTGGACATCTGCAGCGACAATTGCGCCACCCGGACCGGTACCACCCAGCCCGGACAGGTCAATACCACGGGCACCGGCTACGGCACGTGCATAGGGTGTTGCACCTCGACCATGGGGCCGTGGGGCCGGTGTGCCACCGGCTGTAATAACCGCGGGTGATGCAGGCACTGCAGCCTGTGGCGTGCTGGCCGCAGACTGATCCGCTTCCGCTGACACCTTGACTGAATCACTTTTTGGCAGCGTGGCCGGTACAGCATCTTCATTCACTACCTTGTCTGCACTATCGACGAGGTACGCCAGCGGTGCACCGACAGGGACTGTGGCATCCACCGGTACGCGAGGTCCGGACAGGTAACCGTCACGGAATACTTCCACATCCATGATCGCCTTGTCGGTTTCGACCTGGGCAACGATGTCGCCACGCTTGACCTTGTCACCGATATCTTTTTCCCAACTGACCAGTATGCCCTCGGTCATGGTGTCGGAAAGCTGGGGCATGATTATGGTGTGCGTGGCGCCTTCCGGGGCGACCGCTTCGGCACTGGCCTGTTCGACTTCAGCCACCGGGGCTTTAGCCGGCTCCTCCGCGACAGTTCCAGCCGCTGTCGCCGGCTCCTGCGCTGTAACTGCGGGTGCAGGTGCGTCGCCGCTGTTCACTTCATCGGCACTGGAGACCAGGTAACCCATCGGCTCCCCGACCGGCACGGTCGAATCGACCGGGGCCAGCGGTCCGGACAGGTAGCCATCACGGAATACTTCCACATCCATAATGGCCTTGTCGGTTTCCACCGTGGCAACGATGTCGCCGCGTTCCACCTTGTCGCCAACGTTCTTCTCCCAGCTGACCACCACACCTTCGGTCATGGTGTCGGAAAGCTGGGGCATTTTGATCACATAGGGTTCAGCCATGTATACATCCAGATTCTGAGAAATTTTTATCCAGGAATATCCTGAAGTAATAAATACAGCATTCCCGTCATTGCGAGCGCAGCGAAGCAATCTTCAGCAGTCTGGCGCCAGGCCCGGAAAGATTGCCGCGCTGCGCTCACAATGACGAAATTAATCAGCGCCCTAACATTTTCCTGGCCGCCGCAACCACATCACCGGGGTTGGGGATGGCCGCTTTCTCCAGCGTGTGGTTATAGGGAATCGGCACGTTGACAGCCGACACGCGCTGCGGTGCAGCATCGAGCTCAAAGAAACATTCTTCGTTGATGATTGCCATCACTTCGGCACCGACACCTACCGGGGCTTCGGCCTCTTCAACAACAATTGCGCGATGTGTCTTGCGCACGGATGCGGCAATACCGGCACGATCCAGCGGCGACAGCGCATACAGATCGATCACTTCTGCCTCGATACCAAACTGCTTTGACAAGGTTTCCGCCGCCTGCAAACACCAGTGCACGGAAATGTTGTAACCGAACAGGGTCACATCGCGCCCTTCGCGCGCCACGTCTGAACCTTCCAGCGGCAGGAAAAATTCCTCGTCGGGTACTTCACCCTTCATGTTGTACATCAGTTCGTGTTCGTTGATGTACACCGGGTCATTGCAGCGTATGGCCGACTTCAGCAAACCGTAAGCCTGCTTCGGTGTACTCGGTGTCACCACACGCAGCCCGGCAATACCCATGAACACCTTTTCCATACGCGCCGAATGCTGTGCTCCAAGCTGATGCGCGGTACCACCGGCAGAGCGCATGACGATCGGCGCTGTCAACTGGCCACCGGACATATAACGCACCTTGGCAGCCGAATTGAACAGCTGATCCATCGCCAGCCAGGCAAAGTTCACTGACATGATTTCGATAATCGGGCGCATACCAAGGAACGAGGCACCGATACCCAGACCGGTGTAACCGTTCTCGGAAATCGGCGTATCAATGACACGCTCCGGCCCGTATTTTTCGAACAGACCCTTGGTCGCCTTGTAGGTGCCACCGGCAACACCGATGTCCTCGCCCATGCAGATCACCATGGGATCACGTTCCATTTCTTCATCGTGGGCGCGACGGATCGCTTCCCAGTACATTAGTTCAGCCATCAGCGGCCACCTCCCAGCACCCAGGGGTCATTCTCCGCCAGGCAATACTTCTCCAGTTCCTCGACGCGTGGTTCGGGCGACGCTTCGGCAAAGGCAATAATTTCATCCTCGATCTGGTCGAGAATTTCTGTATCCATTGCCTTGTAATCATCCCTGGAAATTTCACCGGCCTCGATCAGACGGTCGCGCAGCATGATTATCGGGTCACGTTTCGACCACATGCGCTCTTCGTCCCTGGAACGATAGGCATTGGAATCAGACATGGAATGCCCTCGATAACGGTAAGTCATCAGCTCCAGGAAGTAAGGTCCCTTGCCGGAACGCACATGGTCGACAGCTTTTTTCGCCGACTTGAAGACTTCTTCGATATCCTGGCCGTCAGCCTGGGCGGATGGAATATCGTAGCCGGATACACGCTTGTACTGGTCAATAACCGCCGTGGATCGATCAATGCGGGTGCCAATGCCGTACAGGTTGTTCTCACATACGTACAGTACGGGCAGGTTCCACACCTTGGCCATGTTCAGTGATTCGTGAAAGGTGCCCTGGTTGTTGGCGGCATCACCGAGGAAACAGATCGAGATCTGGTCGGTCCCTTTCATTTTGATGGCCTTGGCCATACCGGCCGCCAGCGGGAACGGCCCGCCAACCAGCGCGTAGCCCCCCATGAAGTGATGCTCGGCGTCGAAAATATGCATGGAACCGCCGCGACCCTTGGACGAACCGGTTTCCTTGCCATACAGCTCGGCCATGACTTTTTTCGGGTCAGCGCCACACTTGATGGCGTGGATATGGTCCCGGTAGCCGGTGATCACATAGTCATCACCCGGCCGTGCCGCTTCCAGTACCCCGTGGGCGCAGGCTTCCTCACCTGAATACAGGTGCAGAAAACCGCCAATTTTTCGTTCGACGTACGCTTCGTAGCAGCGCTCCTCAAAGCGCCGCGCAAACAACATTTCGCGCAGCAGCCGTTTCTTGTCGGCAACGTTCATGAGGCTCCTTGCAGTTCCCGAGACCCGGTTGGTCTCGTCAATGAATTGAAAGTATTGATATTTTACCGAATTTTCCGCATGCTCCGACAAGGCCTCCTGGCGCTGTCGTCATGCTCGGCGCGGTGTACACGAGGTAACCGCTACCCGGCAAAAACCGAGCGCGATATGATCTGTGTTTTAGGCGCCAAGGTCAAGGTGAAAAATGCCGTGAACAGCAGCAAAAGCGTCGAAAAATCAACGGAAAACAACCGGAATTCACACACATGAACTTGACAATCCAGCGCCCGGACGATTGGCACCTGCACATACGTGACGGCGATGCCCTGCGCGCTGTCATCGCCCACACGGCAAACCAGTTTGGCCGCGCCATCATCATGCCTAACCTGAAACCACCGGTTACCGATGCCGAAGCCGCCGTTGCCTACCGCCAACGCATTCTCGATGCGCTGCCTGCAGGCAATCGCTTTCAACCCCTGATGACACTGTACCTTACCGACAGAACATCTCCGGAAACCATACGTAGTGCAATGGAAAGCGGCATAGTGAACGCCGTAAAATACTACCCGGCCGGCGCCACCACCAACTCCGATGCCGGCGTCACCCGTATCGAAAATACCTGGTCCGCGCTGGACGCCTTGCAGGAAGCCGGCATGCCGCTACTGGTACATGGCGAAGTAACTGACCCGACGGTAGACATATTCGATCGTGAAGCCGTATTCATCGAACAGGTACTGGAACCTGTTACGAAACGCTTTCCTGCGCTGAAAATCGTCCTCGAGCATATTACTACGCAACAGGGCATTGATTTCGTCAACGGCATGCCGGACAACATCGCCGGCACCCTCACCGCCCATCACTTGCTGCTCAACCGCAATGCACTGTTTGTCGGCGGCATACGTCCGCATAACTACTGCCTCCCGATACTCAAACGTGAACAACATCGCCAGGCACTCGTAAAGGCCGCGACGAGCGGAAACCCGAAATTCTTCCTCGGCACTGACAGTGCGCCGCACCCCCGACAGGCCAAGGAAAGCGCCTGTGGCTGTGCCGGGCTGTACACGGCCCATGCGGCTATCGAGCTTTATGCAGAGGCCTTCGAACTGGCTGGCGCACTGGACAAGCTCGAAGCTTTCGCCAGCCACTTCGGGCCAGACTTCTATGGTCTGCCACGCAATAAAGACACGATCACCCTGACCCGGAAAGCGTGGACCGTGCCGGATGCCTACCCGATGGGCCAGGACAGGCTGATTCCCATGCGGGCAGGCGAGGTATTGCACTGGAAGCTGACGGGCTAAAAACCGCCAGCCCCTCAAAAACCTGTGCACGAGTTTCGTCATGCGCAATTCCTTCCGGTATGCTTGTTCAATGCCTGATGAAAACACTACCGCAAAACTTGCTAACCGCTTCCGTGGTTTCCTTCCCGTCGTAGTTGATGTCGAAACCGCCGGGTTCAATGCAAAGCGCGATGCATTACTGGAAATTGCCGCCGTTATTCTGGATTACGATGAACAGGGAAAACTGTGCCCGGTAGAGACCTACGCCTGTCACGTCGAACCCTTCCCTGGCGCCAATCTGGAGGAAAAGTCTCTGGAATTTACCGGCATCGACCCCTACCACCCGTTTCGTATGGCCAAGTCTGAACCCGAAGCTCTGGGTGAAGTGTTTCCGCCGATACGCAAGGCGGTAAAAGAAGCCGCCTGTACACGCGCCATTCTCGTTGGGCACAACCCCTCTTTCGACCTGGGATTCGTGAACGCTGCAGCTGACCGTTGCAAGATCAAACGCAACCCTTTCCATCCTTTCAGCAGTTTCGACACCGCCTCACTGGCAGGTCTGGCATTCGGTCAGACCGTACTGGCTCGCGCTGCAGTTGCAGCCGGAATAGCGTGGGATCAGGAACAGGCACACTCGGCCAAATACGATGCCGAACGCACCGCGGAGCTGTTCTGCATAATCGTGAACAAATGGGATGAACTGAACGGGCAGTGACAGCGCCCCCGCCCGGGAGTGCCGTCACTGCAGCCAGATCAGTTGCCGGACAGTAGCGACCAGCCTGGTGTCGCCGGCAACCGTGGCAGTTTCTGCTCAGGGAACTCGCCGGTCAGCGCATTGAGGAAGGCCTCGATATCGGCAACCTTTGTATCATCGAGATCGGCATTTAACTGCAGCTTTGCCATGACCCGGATAGCCTCTCCCAGTGTCGCGACCGAACCGTTATGGAAGTACGGTGCGGTCAAGCTCACGTTACGCAGGGTTGGCACCTTGAACAGGTACATATCCACCTTGTTGCCAGTGGATTCAAAGCGCCCCTTGTCTTTCATGAAATCGTATTTCTTTACGTAGCTGTTGTCTGTAAAGGTCGGGAATTTCATGAAGAAGCCGGTGCCGGCAGGCATGGCCGGGCCATTGAAAGCAGGCCCCGAATGGCAACTGGTGCAACCGGTATCCGCAAATGCCTGCATGCCACGCTGCTGCTGTGCTGTCAGTGCCGTCTTGTCGCCCTTCACAAAGCGATCGTACGGGCTGTTTGGTGTAATCAGAGTACGCTCGAATGCCGCTACAGCTTTTGCTGCATTGTCTACTGTCACAGGGTCCTTGCCGCCAAAGGCACGCTCAAAGTAAGGCTTGTACCCCGGAATGGCCCGTACCCGACTCATGGCCTTCTCAAGGTCGCTCATCCCCATTTCAACCGGGTTGACGACCGGCCCCTTGGCCTGTTCCTCCAGGCTCGCTGCACGGCCATTCCAGAATTGCGATGACGCAAAAGCGGCATTCCAGACCGTCGGCGCACTGCGTCCACCGGTCTTTCCATGCACACCCATGGAAAAATTGCGGTTGTCGTCTCCGCCCAGCATCAGGTTGTGACAGGAGTTACAGGAGACCGTACCCGTCTGTGAAAACCGCGGATCGAAATACAGCATCTGGCCGAGTTCGACCTTTTCCGCTGTGGTGGGATTGTCAGCAGGTTCCGGCGCCTTGTCCGGCAATGCCTGCCAATTGGCCGCCATCGCCACTCCCGTGGCCAGAAACCAGACAAGCAGACCCTGAACTAACCTTGAATGTTTTAGCATAAGATATAACTCCCTGAACCTGTGTTCATTTCCGCTGAAGCACACTATTATCCCACACAAATGCACTCCATACACAAGCTGATAAAGGTGAACTCATGGTTATGCTTCCCGAAAAAGACCAGCAAATCATCGAAGCACATACCGGGCTGATCCATCGCGTGGTGATCGGTTGCCAGAACCGGGACATGGTGCCGGACCTGGACGAAATCCTGAAACAGGCCGAGCAGAATGGCTGGCTGCAGCTGGTGGCAGCAGTCCGCAAGATTCTCGGCGGTTCACGAGACACCACCATCCTCAAAAATCTCGATGAGGAAGATGCTGTCATCGTAGGTTCGATACTGCGCGGCCTGCAGAACCCGGAAACGCTCCCCGACCTCGGCAAAGGAGTAAACGGCGCCATGGCGGCTCCCGGCCTCGCCGCCATGATCCACGGCGCCCGTACCGGCAACCTGGAAACCCTGCAGCTGCTTGGCAACATGGCGCAGCAAATGATGCACGCCGGCGGCGATATGGCTCGCCTGGCGGGTATATTGCGACCCCTGGTTCAGGGCAATCGCGAACCCGAGGAACTAACCGAAGGAATGAGCGAAGAGGGCGAAAAGCTGGTTATGGGTATACTTGCAGAGCTGGAAAAGATGGACCAGCGGCATTAAACACACTGCCAGCAGGTGAATACAACAGCGGCAGGCAAATCTGAAAAAAACCGGAAATTCATTTAAATTCCACACGCTATGTGCCGCTAACGGGACCAATATTGTTTTTAAACGAGCAACCTGGATCCCGTTGTGACGCAAATACCCATCCACAAACTGATGACCCAACATGTTGAATTGCTTAGCCCGGCAACCCCTCTGCATTCTGTGGCACACGCGATGCAGTCAAAGCGCCATTCCTGTGTCGTCCTTGGAGAGGACAAGATTCCTGCAGGCATTATTACGGAACGTGACCTGGTCAGTATTCTGGGGCGTATTCTTGATGAGCCGGAACTGGCGAATGAACCTGCAGCAAACTTCATGTCCACCCCTCCCTGCACGGTAGACGACAAGCAGACACTTTTTGATGCACTGGTGATTTCACGTGCCGATGGTGTTCGCCACCTGCCGGTAGTGAACAACTCCGGGAAACTGGTTGGACTGATTACGCAAACAGACCTTGCCCAGGCTCACTTCCAAGTCATCGAAGAGCAACAACACGTAATAGAGCGGGCAATCCACAAACGCACAGAACAACTGGTCGCCGCGAATGCAGAACTGCAATCCCTGTCGATGGAAGACGGCCTGTTGCATATTGGTAACCGGCGGGCAATGGAAGTCGATATGGAACACACGCACGCGCGTGCAGTTCGCTACAACCAGACTTATACCACCGTGTTACTGGATGTCGATTTTTTCAAGGCATATAACGACCACTACGGACATATGGCTGGAGACGACGCCCTGAAGCAAACAGCCTCAATTGTGAAGTCCGCTATACGCAAATCTGACCGTGTCTACCGATACGGCGGAGAAGAACTGCTACTGCTACTGCCAGACACAGGGCCGGATGGCGGCGCAATCCTGACGCAACGTATCCTGAAGGCACTACAGGATACGGCAATTACACATTGCAAAAGCCCTTATGGCGTCATTACCATGAGTGCGGGAATCGCCAATCACGACCCTGAACAAGAGGCATCAGCGACGGACTGGTCTGCAGTGGTTCACGCCGCAGACCAGCGTCTGTACCAGGCAAAGGAAGCCGGGCGCAACCGTGTCGCCTGACCCGGCAAAACCCGTCAGATTTACAGGATACAGGACACAGGGAACTTAAGGATGAAACACATCACTGTCTCAAACAGCCAACATTGGATTCTCGCAATATTACTGACTGCCCTGCCGGGCCTGGCACTGGCTTCGGGTGACAGCATGCAACTACAGAATTTCACCAACCACTGGGCAGGCTGGCTGGCCATCGGCATATTCGTGCTGGCCTATGCGCTGGTGATTGGTGAAGAGGCATTGCACCTGCGGAAATCCAAACCCACCATGGTCGCAGCCGGCTTCATCTGGCTCATCGTCGCGTTACTCTATATCCAGGCGGGAGACACCCATACGGCAGAACAGGCCGTTCGCCATAATCTTGAAGAATTCGGGGAACTGTTCCTGTTCCTGCTCGCCGCCATGACCTACATTAATACCATGGAAGAGCGCGGTGTCTTCGATGCCCTGCGTGCATGGCTGGTCGGACGCGAATTCTCACTGCGCAAGATATTCTGGATAACCGGTGGCCTGGCATTCGTCATATCACCCATCGCAGACAATCTCACGACCGCACTGCTGATGGCAACGGTTGTCATGGCGGTAGGCGGCTCGGATCACCGCTTTGTCGCCGTGGCCTGTGTCAATATCGTGGTTGCCGCCAATGCAGGAGGCGCTTTCAGCCCATTCGGCGATATCACCACCCTGATGGTGTGGCAAAAAGGCATTGTACAGTTCCAGGAATTCTTTGCCCTGTTCGTACCCTCGGTAGTTAACTGGCTTGTACCTGCCGTGATACTTGGCATGACCGTCCCGAGTACTGCCCCACAGGCGCGTCATGAAGCAGTGGAGCTCAAGCATGGCGCCTGGATCGTGGTTGGCCTTTTCATTCTCACCATCAGCATGGCGGTTTCAGCACATAACTTCCTGCACCTGCCGCCGGTGCTGGGCATGATGACTGGCCTGGGTTTCCTGAAGTTTTATGGTTACTACCTGAAGAAACGCTCTCAACCGGAACCTGCTGAAACGCTATCCGGGGATACGCTCGACCTGGAAGGAAAACCGGCTGCAGACGCCAATTTCAATATTTTCAAATCACTTGAACGCGCCGAGTGGGATACGCTGATGTTCTTTTACGGCATTATCCTGTGCGTTGGCGGGCTTGGCACTATCGGCTACCTCGCAGTCGGCTCGCAATTGATGTACGGCGACCTGGGTGCCACACAGGCAAATATCCTGGTTGGAGTACTGTCTGCCATCGTTGATAATATCCCGGTGATGTTCGCCGTACTTGCCATGGAGCCCTCCATGGACCATGGGCAATGGTTGCTGGTAACACTGACAGCCGGTGTTGGCGGTTCAATGTTATCTATCGGCTCAGCTGCAGGTGTAGCCGTGATGGGCCAGGCTCGTGGTATTTACACCTTTTTTGCGCATCTGAAGTGGAGCTGGGCCATTGCGCTGGGTTATGCCGCCAGTATCTGGGTACACTTCCTGATCAATGCGAAACTGTTCACAGGACACTAGGGAAACGTTCGATTAAATGTCATGCCGGCGAAAGCCGGCATGACGTGAGATTAGCTATAGGGGCCGGGAAATCAGGATGCTTTCTTGACGGCTTCCTGCAACAGAGGCTTGAGTTCACCCTTCTGAAACATCTCCAGGGTGATGTCATGGCCACCGATCAACTCACCATTAACGTACACCTGGGGGAAGGTGGGCCAGTTGGCAAAACGCGGCAGGTTTTCGAAAATTTCCGGGTCGGCCAGTACATTAACGTGGCCAAAATCAACCTCACAGGCCTGCAAGACCTGTGCAGTGCGAGCAGAATAACCACAGCTCGGTAGCTGGGGCGTACCTTTCAGAAAAACAACAATCGGTTGACTGTTGACGGCTTGCTGTATGCGCTCCATGACATCCATGGTTATTTACCTCTCAATTCGAACCTAATTCACCAGTTCAGGCAATTGTACGCAGCCTGCGGGGGCCGAAAAAGCTTTTTTTAGAGGGGTTTTCAGGAATTTGCGCCCGCCATCGGGTCAACATTGCGTTGTAGCCAGTATTCCAGCGCAGCCAGATGCCACAGTTTGCTGCCCTGCAGGCGTGTAAATTGCTGCTGTGGGTTTTCCAGCAATAGTTTCACATAGCTTTCACGGTACAGACCGCGCTCGCGGCAGGCCCGCGAAGTCAGGATGTCACGCATGAATTCCAGAAATGGCCCGCTGATGTACTTCAGTGCCGGTACCGGGAAATAGGCCTTGGGGCGGTCGATAACAGCGTCCGGCACCAGACCGCGTGCGAGCTTCTTGAGCGGATATTTGCCGTTTTCACGAAGCTTCAGTTCGGCCGGCATACGTGCCACCAGCTCGACCAGTTGCTGATCAAGGAACGGGACGCGTGCCTCTAGCCCCCACGCCATGGTCATGTTATCCACACGCTTCACCGGATCATCGACAATCAGCGTGGTGACATCAAAATGTAGCACCTTGTTCAGATACTCATTTGTTCTGGCCGCCTTGAGACGCTCCTCTACCAGGGCCGCTGTATAATCGGGGCCGGCATACTTCCCGGTCACCATCTGCAGGTATTCGCTGTGGTCGCGGTCAAAATAAAAGGGCTGGAAACGCTCGATATCCGAGCCACGCGCTGCATGCATGCGCGGGTACCAGAAATAACCGGCGAACACCTCGTCAGCCCCCTGTCCGCTTTGTACCACCTTGACGTGCTTTGACACCTGTTCTGACAGCAGGTAAAACGCCACTGCATCCTGGGCAACCATCGGTTCAGCCATCTGATCAACGGCTTCAGGCAATCGATCCAGTACTTCGTGATTGGGCACATGGATTTTGTGATGTTGCGTGCCATAACGCTCCGCAACTGCATCCGAGAATTCAAACTCGTCACCACGCTCATCGGCGTGATCCTCGAACCCTACCGAGAATGTCAGCAGATCGTTGCCTCCTTCCCGGGCCAGCAACGCAACCAGCAGACTACTGTCGAGTCCACCGGACAACAGTACACCGACAGGCACATCCGCGATTACCCTGCGTCGCCGCACGGCTTCCAGCAGGGCTTCACGCGTTGCCTCCAGCCATTCATCTTCACCAAGCGGTCGATCGGGTGGTGAGGCATCAAGCTGCCAATAGGCCGAAAGCCGTTCCTTGCCCTTCGCATCCATAATCATGATATGCGCGGGGGGTAACTTGCGGATACCCCGAAGCAAAGTTCGCGGCGCCGGTACGACGGCGTGCAGGGTAAAGTGATGATGCAGGGCCACGCTGTCAAAGCCTGTGTCAACACCACCTGCAGCTAACAAAGCCTGTGTGTTTGAAGCAAATCGGAAACTGTCGCGCGTATGGTGATAGTAAAACGGTTTTATCCCAAAACGGTCACGCGCCGCCAGTAACTGCTGACGCCGGCTGTCCCAGATAGCCAGTGCGAACATGCCATGCAGGCGCGAGACAAACGCTTCGCCCCAGTGTGCATAGGCCTTCAGGATAACTTCGGTATCTCCGTCACTGACAAATGTCACACCGTCACGGACCAGCTCCGCCCGCAGCTCACGGTAGTTATAGATGGCGCCGTTAAAGACCAGTGCAAGTCCCAGCGCCTCATCGACCCAGGGCTGGTTTGATGCATCGGACAGATCAATCACTGACAGACGGCGGTGTCCCAGTGACACGGGGCCTTTTATATACCGCCCTTCATGATCCGGTCCACGCCGTGCCAGCCTGGGCAGCATACGCGCCACGACTCCTGCGTCGGGAGGCTTGCCATCAAAACGGAGTTCGCCGCAGATTCCACACATGACTTAATACGTCAGTGACGATTCGACTCGCCTGACCCCATCAACCGAACGCGCCAGCTCCAAAGCTCGCTGTTTTGCTTTCGTATCACGCACCTGACCGGACAACCGGACAACCCCGTTGCGAGTATCAATTCTGACATCGAATGCACTGATTTGCGCATCCCTGACAAACTGCCGGTTGATTTCTGCGGTGATCGCCGCATCTCGTCGCTCTGCCGCAGAAGCCGTTGCCGATGACCGGCCTCCCTGCGCCTGCCCGCTGACGATCAGCGAACCACAGGCCGACAAAGCGCCGGCGAGCAACAGTACTACCAGCACGTGCTGCAAAACCCGCATTGGAATCCCCTGCCTGGAAAACGCATAGTCTACGACAATCATTTGCCGGGGGACAGAAGGCAATAGCCGGCAATCCGTCAGAAAGGTTTTTTGGTGTTAGTTACCAGTGAAAGCGATTGTTTCTGATTCTTCTTGCGGGCCATCGTGCTGGCTTCCTTACAACTGCTGTGAACGACAACACGATTACGCCCGCTGGCCTTGGCCTCGTACAGCGCCTTGTCTGCCGAGCGCATAAGGCGGGATAACGAGCCCTCGCCCAAACGGCCTGAATAACAGCTGATACCTGCACTGACCGTCATCGGGATTCGCACACCCTGGTACGTTGCCGGTGATTCACTGACCAGTTCGCGAACCTTCTCGGCCAGCGCCACATTACCATCCGGGTTCTCCGACACGTTGAGAATAAGGAACTCCTCACCACCAATTCTGAATAACTGGTCATTGGCCCTGGAGTTATGTTTCAACAGACGTGCAAAGTGCACCAGCACAGCATCACCGCCGAGGTGGCCATGCTCATCGTTGACAGCTTTGAAGTAGTCCAGGTCCAGCAGGATCGCTGTCAGATAACGGCCGTCACGTTCAACCTGGGCAAACAGTCCGGGAGTGACTTCCTGTAGATAGCGCCGGTTGTACATACCCGTAAGACTGTCAGTAATAGCCGTTTCCTGCAGTTTCTTGTGCGCCCGTTTTACTTTGGCTTTTTCACGCCGCAGGGCATCCAGCACATCAGCGAACCGGTTCAGCAACAGGTCGAGTTCGGTGCGTGACTCATTCCTGTCCAGAACAGGCAGGCGCCCGTGGATCATGGCTTCGGTCGTCTCCATAAGCTGTGCGAGCGGACGACGGAAGTTCCGCACCATCAACCAGCCAAGCAGCAAAACTGTAAGGCCGCCCAGGAATGAAAACGCGTAGGCCCAGTACCGGTAGCGGTTCAACATGTGTATCAGGCGTGTTTCCGAAGCCGCAAACCAGAGACGTGGAATTTCCGTTCCCGCTTCCGGCAGATCAACTTCATGCAGGTAAAATGACCGCTCGGTATCGACAACCATCTTGCTGGCCCGATTGATCTGGAAGCCCCGGTAGTCGGGGTTACTACTCCATAACACACGACCGTCACTTTCGAAAAAGATCAGGTATTCGCCGGAGTTGCTTTCCTGCTGCTGTAACCAGCTGTCACCAAGGAGGCGGGCAACGGCACTGGTTGCAAGCGTCTCTCCCTGATATACAAGTGGCTGCACTGCCACCATGACAGGGCCATCCGGCGACATGAAGAAAAATTTTTCACGGCTGGTTGCTTTTTTTCGCTGACGCAGCGCATTAATCAGTCTTGAGTATTTTGCCCCGTACAACACCTCTCCACTACGTGAAAGAATCACATGCGCATCGGTCGGCAGTGAACTGAACTGGCGATCATAATACGACGCAAGGGCTTCACTGCTGGCACCAAGCTGAACGATGATGTAGATATGTTCCTGCAGACGAAGGTCGTTAACGATAATATCCGTGTAATTGAGTAACTCATCGCCCTGATGACGAACGGACTCCTGCTTGCGCATGGCCGCATGCCTGAGGTGCTCTCGAGAACCGGAAACCACAATATCCGTTGCCGTTTTGAACGAAAGCAACATCATCCCTGTGAGTAGTGCGATCAGCATCCCTACGTATATAAATATACGGGATGTATAATTCACGGAGCGTGTTCCCGCGCAGTTTTCAAAGGCAGCAGGTTGTACTCAGCAGCAACCTTGCGGAATACCGGGCCGGTCTGTACTTCGTTTATTATCTTTACAACATCGTCAGACGGATGCTGGTCGGTCACCGCTGACAGCTCGCGATAGAAAGGATACTTCTTCAGGCGCAGGTTTTCCGGTGTCGGCATGACACCTCCCACACTCAGCGGGCAACAGACCATCCCGAAGGTTTCGTTATCCGGGCGGTTCTGCAATGCCGTCTTGATGTCCGCATTGCATCCCATCCCCAGCGTGGAGTTACGACCATGCAAAATGATGGAGCGCCCGGAGACTTCTTCCAGGTCGCAATTGAGCCTGTCAAAAATCACCCACACAAAATGCACACCGGCACCGGTAATCACATTGTCGGTGTCTGCGTACAGGGATTTAACCGGGGTAATGAAGGCAACAAGGAGTCCGGCGAAAATGCCGATCAGCCTGATCAAGTTTTTCGTCATAAATACAGCCCTGTTTAAAAATCTTGCGCGTACGTTGCAAAAAGCAAGACGGCATCAATAAGTACTGTGCTCCGATTCACTAACGGCAAAGCGTCAAAAATCTGAACTAGTTCACAAATTTTTAAACACGGTATTTATAACTGACTGATATTAATAGTATTAGAATGCAGCGCCCAGCACCCTGAAACAGTGACTCAGGTTACAAAGAAGCAGCAATATTTTGACAGTAGACGCGCTTTCTGTCGCAGCGGAGCTCAATTCTCGCCGTAGCCACCGCCACCTGGACTCTGAATTTCCAACCGGTCCCCGGCTTTCACAGTGCATGTTATTTTCGGCTCCAGCGGCCTTCCATTGAGTAAATTCTTTCCTGCTGCACCGGGCTGACCACCGGCCAGCCCCCAAGGCGCATGAACACGTCTTTCGGTCAGCAGGGTAACTTCAGCAGAAGCCAGGAATTCATATTCCCGGACAAGTCCGTCACCGCCCCGCACGCGTCCTGCTCCACCGGAACCATTACGCAGGGCGTAACGCCGGATCCGCAATGGATAAGCCGATTCCAGCACCTCAATGGGTGTATTCAACGTATTGGTCATATGGGTCTGTACACCATTCAACCCACCGCCATCGGCACCCGCACCCATACCGCCACCGATTGTTTCGTAATAGTCCCAGCCACTGCCAAGCCGGGACCCCATGGCCAGATTATTCATCGTGCCCTGACTGGCTGCTGCTACGCGCTCGGGGATTACCTGCGCAAGAGCACCCAGCACCAGGTCCACCACCCGGCTGCTGGTTTCAACATTTCCTGCAGCAACGGCGGCCGGCGCGCATGCATTCAACAGGCAGCCAGGAGGGGCATGAATATGAATAGAGCGAAAACTGCCCGCGCAAGCTGGTGTTCGCTCATCCATAAGGCAGCGGAAGACATAAAATACTGCCGCGGCAGCCACCGACAGGGGACAATTAATATTGCCTTCGACCTGCCCGGCACTACCTGAAAAATCTACATCAATCCGATCACCGTGAATTGTCAGCCGCACTCGCAGTTCGATGTCACGGTTACCCTGACCATCATCATCCATATAGTCGGTAAAGCAGTATTCGCCGTCCGGCAACGCTGAAAGGGCTTCCCGCGCCATTCGTTCACCGTAACGGTTTATTTCAGCGAGCCCCGACAGCCAGCGCTCCACACCACTACCTGATACCAGTGCGCTGACCCGCTCTACTCCGGTTCGGTTGGCGCTGATCTGGGCAGAAAAATCGCCCTCGGTCACAATCGGGTTGTGGGTTGCGGCAATAATCTCGTCGAGTACAGGGCGAATTACTTCGCCACGCTCGACCAGCAATGTTGGTGGAATGAGCAGTCCTTCATCCTCGATCGTCGAACCAACAGGCATGGATCCCGGGCTATCAGCCCCGATATCCGCGTGGTGTGCACGATTGGCGATAAACCCGACACAGCTATCCCTGATAAATACCGGGGTAACCAGCGTTACGTCCGGCAGGTGAGTCCCTCCCCGGTAGGGATCGTTAACGACCAGCATGTCACCCTCTCTCCACGCGCGGCACTTCACCAGATCGTGCATGGCGTAAGCCATACTGCCCAGGTGTACGGGTATGTGTGCGGCCTGCGCACACAACTCCCCGCCGGGATCAAAGACAGCACAGGAGTAATCGAGACGGTCACGGATGTTGGGCGAGAAAGCAGCCTGTTGCAGCATGGCCCCCATTTCATCACAAACGGCCTCAAGGCGGCTTGCAAACAGACCCAGCTCTATACTATCCATGATTTGCTATTATGCCCGAGTGGCGGGCGGATATTGCATTAACCTATAGCGTGCCGTAAGCTTCGCAATCCTGACTAATCTAGTCGGCTATTCCAACCGCTATAAAATCCAAAGTTAAACCCCATTGTTTCGAGGAGCAGTAACAATGAACCCGTTAAAATCCATCACCGGCACCATCGTATCAGGCATCGTGCTGGCCCTCATCTTTGCCTTCGCCATGAGTAATGGCCAGGGCAACCCAATAGAGTGGACCGTGTGGTTTCATGTGATTGTAGGTATCACCTGGATTGGTCTGCTGTACTACTTCAACTTCGTCCAGGTACCGGCTGTCGGCGCGGCATTGTCAGAAAAAGACAAGGGTGGCCCTGGACCAGCTGCCATTAACAAATACGTAGCGCCACGCGCATTATTGTGGTTCCGCTGGTCCGCCTTGCTGACCTGGCTGTCTGGCGCAGCGGCATTGGGCAAATTAGGCATCTTCAACGAGGCCTTCACCTTCGAGAACTTCAGCTTTAGCGGAAGTGCCTCGGTTATCGGCATGGGTGCATGGCTGGGTACCATCATGCTGTTCAATGTATGGGTTCTGATCTGGCCGAACCAGAAGAAGATCCTGGGTCTGGACGGCAAGGAGCACAGTGCTGAAGAAATCGCCGGCGCCAAAACTGTGGCCCTGATGGCGTCCCGTACCAATACCTTGTTGTCAATCCCCATGCTACTGGGCATGACAGCTTTTGCCCACGGCCTGCCCTTCTGACAGCGCAGTAACCTGGCATCGAAACCCGGCCCCTGGCCGGGTTTTTTTTGCCCCGGGTTTGCCGGAAAAATGCCATAAAACTTGGAAATACGGGGGATACTCTATAAAATCCCCGCTTTGCGGTGGCGGCCTCTCTGGGGCTGCCTTTTTGTTTTGGGGGTTCCATGCCCGATCATCTGATGAACACATACCTGCCGTTGCCAGTCAGTTTTACCCATGGCGAAGGCGCCTGGATATTCGACACCGACGGCACGCGCTACCTGGACGCGCTCGGCGGCATTGCCGTGTGTGCGCTCGGTCATGCTCACCCGGCAGTCACCAAAGCCATTTGCGAACAGGCCGGTCGCCTGCTGCACAGCTCAAACCTGTACCGGATCGAAAACCAGGATGCACTTGCTGACACACTTTGTGAAAAAGCCGGCATGCGGCGTGTGTTCTTTTCCAACTCCGGCGCCGAAGCCAATGAAGCCGCGCTGAAACTGGCGCGCCTGTACGGCCACCAGAAAGGTATCGACACACCACAGGTCATCGTTACCGAAGGCAGTTTCCATGGCCGCACCATGGCCACCCTTACCGCTACCGGCAACCGCAAGATACAGGCAGGTTTCGAACCGCTGGTAGCGGGTTTCCTGCGCGCCCCCTACAACGATATCGAAGCACTGCGCACCATTGCCGGCAACAGCCCGGATGTGGTCGCCATCCTGGTCGAACCGATCACCGGTGAAGGTGGCATACGCATACCCGACGATGATTATCTCACCACCATTCGGGCATTGTGCGATGAACACGGCTGGTTGATGATGCTGGACGAAATACAGACCGGCATGGGTCGTACCGGCCGCTGGTTCGCGCACCAGCATGCCGGTATCAAGCCTGACGTTATGACGCTGGCGAAAGCACTGGGCAACGGCGTACCGATCGGCGCCTGTCTGGCCAACGGCCCTGCTGCCGATGTATTCAAGCCGGGTAACCACGGCTCGACGTTTGGTGGCAACCCGCTGGCAACACGCGCAGCGCTGGCGGTTGTCGATACGATCGAGAAAGAAAACCTGGTCACGCGTGCTGCGGCTCTCGGGGATCAGCTGCTGACCGGTTTCCAGGAACGTCTTGGTGCAAAAGACGGCGTAACAGAAGTCCGTGGCAAGGGACTCATGCTGGGTATCGAACTCAACCGTCCCTGCGGCGTACTGGTACAGCGCGCGCTCGACAAGAGACTGCTGATCAATGTTACGGCTGAAAATGTCGTTCGCCTGCTGCCGCCACTGATTCTCAGTGATGAGCAGGCTGTAACCCTGAACGACAGCGTATGCGAGCTGATTGAAACTTTCCTGGATGAAACGCCATGAGCACAAGACACTTCCTGACCCTGCTGGATTTCTCACCCGATGAACTGCGCGGTCTGATTGCACGCGCCATCGAACTGAAAACATGGCAGCGCGAAGGCCGTATCTTCGAACCGCTGAAGAACAAGGTGCTCGCCATGGTGTTCGAGAAATCCTCCACCCGCACCCGCGTTTCGTTCGAAACCGGCATGGTACAACTGGGTGGACACGCCATGTTCCTGTCCCCCAAAGACACCCAGATCGGCCGCGGAGAACCCATTGAAGACAGCGCCCGCGTGCTGTCGCGCATGGTCGACGCCATTATGATCCGGACGTTTGAACACGAAAAAATCACACGTTTCGCAGCATTCTCCAGTGCACCGGTCATCAATGCGCTGACTGACGACTACCATCCCTGCCAGTTACTGGCGGACATACAGACCTGGTTTGAGCACCGCGGAGACATTCGTGGCGCAACCGTTGCCTTCATCGGCGACGGTAACAACATGTGCCATTCCTACATCAATGCCGCACGCCAGTTTGATTTCCGTTTACAAATCGCCGCACCCGAAGGCTACCTGCCAAATGCAGACATCATGGCGACCGCGGGTAACCACATCACACTCAGCCATGACCCGATGGAAGCAGCTAAAGGAGCGGATCTTGTCGTTACCGATGTGTGGGCCAGCATGGGCCAGGAAGAAGAACAACGCATACGGGAAAAAGCTTTCAACGGGTACCAGGTGAATGCGGATCTGATGGCGCAAGCCAGCAAGGATGCTCTGTTCATGCACTGTCTGCCCGCGCACCGCGGCGAGGAAGTGACGGCGGACATTATCGATGGGCCGCAAAGTGTGGTGTGGGACGAGGCTGAAAACCGCCTGCACGCACAGAAAGCCTTGCTGGAAATCCTGCTTACTACTTAACGATCCTCCCGGGGTGTTCCGTTTCGTCGGTGCAGCCGGGCATCGCAGCGACATGTGGATGAAGCGATCCCTGTTTGAGCGGTTCACGCAGTGAGCAGCGAGTTTGGGATCGCGCCACATGTCGCGAGAAGCGCAGGGAACCCGCGCAGCGGGCAAAGCGTTGAACCGGAAAACCCCGGCAAGCCAGCGCCAACCTGCCCGCGATAAAATCAACCCGACTTGTCAACCCGCGTATGCCGCACGTCCTTGCCCTTGACCAGGTAAATCACGTACTCACAAATATTACCCGCACGGTCACCGATCCGCTCCATCGCGCGTGCCGCGAACATGGCCTGCAAAATACTCGGTATCGAACGCGGGTCTTCCATCATGTAAGTCATCAGCTCACGCATCAACGAATCATATTCGTCATCGACCAGTCGGTCTTCACTCCAGACTTCCACTGACTTTTCCGTGTCCAGATGCGCGAATGCATCGAGCGCACCGTGCACCATACTGCTCACATGGTGGCCAAGGTTGCGTATCTGGGTAAACAGGCGTGTTGAATGCTCCTCTCTCACCAGGGTGCTGACCATACGCGCGATACGTTCCGCCTCGTCACCGATACGTTCCAGGTCGGTAATAGTCTTGATGACGGCCACCACCAGGCGAAGATCACTGGCAGCCGGCTGTCTGCGCGCCAGCACGCGATTACACTCCTCGTCTATCGCCACTTCCATGGCATTGACCTCGCAGTCCCGCTCCACTACTTGTGCAGCAAGGCCGGCATCACGCTTCTCCAGGGCAGTCATGGCGTCTTTTAGCTGTTGCTCAACCAGGCCGCCCATCGCCAGCACGCGGTTGCGGATATCTTCCAGCTCTTCGTTATAGCGCCGTGAAATATGTTGTCCGATATTGAGGTTTTCCATGCGCCGACTCCTTATCCGTAACGCCCGGTAATATAGTCTTCTGTCATTTTCTCGCTCGGGTTGGTGAAGATCGTATCCGTATCACCGCGTTCTATCAGTTTACCCATATACAAGAATGCCGTCTGGTCTGAAACACGCGCCGCCTGTTGCATATTATGCGTCACAATCACGATGGTGTAGCGTTCTTTCAGTTCATCGATCAGTTCCTCGATCTTGAGCGTGGAAATCGGGTCCAGTGCCGAAGCGGGTTCATCGAGCAGCAACACTTCCGGTTCAACCGCTATGGCACGCGCAATGACCAGACGCTGTTGCTGACCACCCGACATACCCAGGGCATTCTCGTGCAGACGGTCCTTGACCTCATCCCACAATGCAGCCCCACGCAAGGCTTTCTCGACTACTTCGTCCAGCACACGGCGGCTTTTCATGCCCTGCAGGCGCAAGCCGTAAGCCACGTTCTCATAGATACTCTTGGGAAAAGGATTGGGTTTCTGGAAGACCATTCCAATACGCTGGCGCAACTGGGCAACCTGCACACCCGGCGCATAGATATCTTCACTGTCGAGCAGAATGCTTCCTTCGATACGCACGCTGTCGACCAGGTCATTCATACGATTGAAACAACGAAGCAGCGTTGACTTGCCGCAACCACTGGGACCGATAAAGGCCGTTACCTGTTTTTCAGGGATCGGCATACAGATGTTATCCAGCGCCTGTGATTCGGCATAGAAAAGATTCAGGTTCTTGACCTCAAGGCATATCCCGGCCTTATCTGAGGCCCTCACATCCGGGGTTGCCTGCGTGGCTTCAGCCATCCTGGTGGAATTTGAACTTTCACTCATAATAGATCCTGTTATTGATCCAGTGTGCGGTAGCGTTCACGCAAACGGTTCCGGATGGAAATTGCTGTCAGATTAAGTGCCACGATAACCAGTACCAGCAACAGCGCGGTTGCGTAGACCAGGGGTCGTGCCGCCTCGACATTGGGACTCTGGAACCCGACGTCATATATATGAAAACCAAGGTGCATAAACTTGCGATCCAGATGGATAAACGGTGCATTACCGTCCAGCGGTAACGCCGGTGCCAGCTTCACCACACCCACCAGCATCAGTGGCGCCACTTCACCGGCTGCACGTGCGACAGCCAGTATGACGCCGGTCATCATGGCCGGGCTGGCCATCGGCAAAACGGTTCGCCACAGTGTTTCTGCCTTGGTGGCGCCCAGCGCAAGGCTGCCCTCGCGAATGGATCTCGGGATACGTGACAAGCCTTCTTCGGTTGCCACAATGACAACAGGCACAGTCAACAATGCCAGTGTCAACGATGCCCACATCAACCCGGGCGTTCCAAACGTCGGTGCAGGTAGCGCCTCCGGGAAGAGCAACTGATCGATATTGCCACCAAGAACATAGACGAAGAAGCCCAGGCCGAACACACCGTAAACAATCGAGGGTACGCCGGCCAGATTATTGACCGCGATTCGAATCAACCGGGTCAGCGGGCCCTGCGTCGCATACTCGCGCAGGTAGACGGCGGCTATCACACCGAACGGTGTTACCAACAGCGCCATCAACATCACCATCATCACCGTACCGAAAATAGCCGGGAAAATACCACCCTCTGTATTTGCTTCGCGCGGGTCTTCACTGACGAATGCCCACAGGCTGGAAAGGTAGAACCCTGTTTTGTGCCAAAACCCCATGGTATTCGGCTGCCAGGCTCGCACGATATTCGCCAGGGGAATGTTGACGGCCTCGCCTCCCATCGCCAGCATCGTGATGGAATCACGCCTGAGTTCCCGGTAGCGAGCGTCCAGCTTTTCCTGTAGTTCACTGAATTCGGCCTGCAGGGATTGTTTGCGGCGTTCGATATCCGCGATGGCTTCCGGTGTATCCTCGTCATCCAGCTCCAGCCTCCTCCGCTCCAGACGCAACTGCTCAAGCCGGTAGTTGATTGCACCGATATCTTTACGTTCCAGTTTACGAATCAGCTTGCGAATATCGCGTACGCGTTCGAGTCTGGGTTGTAGCTCGAGCCATGCCGCGTCCTTCCCGGCAACCAGCTTCCCTTCTTCACGGACATCCTGCAGGAAACCGTAAAAGTTACCCCACTCGGTACGCTCCAGTTCAACCAGTTCTTTCGGTGTCTCCCGGCTGATGATGGACGGCTCATTGATCCAGCGAAAATCCAGCCCGGAAATATCCCGATTACCGGTCTTGATGAGGTAACGTTCGATGTCCACGGCGTCGCCATAAGACTCGACCGGCTCTCCCGCTTCACGCAATCGTTCGACAGTGATGCGCTCGGTATCGGAAATTTCACCGATCAAATGCTGTACGCTGCCATCCGGCATGCGGTACTGCATTTCCTGCAGCGGTGACGGCCAGAAGTGCCCAAGTCCATTTACGGCAATCAGGCCCAGTAAACCCAGCACCATGATCAGGCTGGCAGAGACCGCAGCAGCATTCAGCCATATCCATGGCTTGCCGCTTTTTACCCAACTGCCAAAGTCTTTACTCATACATCATTCCCGTCACAGGCTACTGTACTTGTTACGCAGCCGCTGACGAATCAGCTCGGCGCCGGTATTAAAGACAAAGGTAAACAGGAACAGCACCAACGCGGCAAGAAACAGGATACGGTAGTGCGTACTCGCCACTTCGGACTCTGGCATTTCCACTGCAATATTGGCAGACAGGGTACGCATGCCCTGGAAGATACTCAGGTCCATTACCGGTGTATTGCCGGTCGCCATCAGCACAATCATGGTTTCACCAACAGCACGTCCCACTCCCATCATGACACCGGAGAAAATTCCCGGGCTGGCGGTCAGCAGAACGACGCGAACCAGCGTTTGCCAGCTGGTTGCACCGAGCGCCAGTGAGCCGCTGGTCAAGTGCCGCGGCACACTGAAAATCGCATCCTCGGCAATCGAAAAGATGGTTGGAATAACGGCAAACCCCATCGCCATTCCCACCACCAGCGAGTTGCGCTGGTCAAACCCGATACCCATTTCATGCTGCAGCCAGGCCGGCATATCACCACCAAACAGCCATTGTTCCAGCAAGGGACTCACGGCCAGCGACAAATATCCCGCTCCCAGTATGACCGGAATCAACAACGCAGCCTCCCAGCCCGTTGATATCCGGCCGGTGACACGTAGTGGCAAGCAATGCCACAACCAGGCCGTGGCCAGTACCAGCAGGGGCATCAACAGCAACATGGCGAACAGGCCGGGTAAATGCGTCTCCACCAGCGGTGCCAGCCAAAGTCCGGCCAGAAATCCCAGGATAACCGTGGGCAGGGCTTCCATAATCTCGATGGTCGGCTTCACCATCTGGCGCATCTTTGGCGCCATGAAATAGGCGGTGAATACTGCGCCAAGTATTGAAAGAGGAATCGCGAACAGCATGGCGTAAAACGCCGCCTTGAGTGTACCGAACGCCAACGGCGTCAGACTGAATTTGGGTTCGAAGTCATTATCTGCCGCCGAAGACTGCCAGATATATTCCGGCTGGTCATAACCCTCGTACCAGACCTTGCCCCATAGCGCGCCCCAGGACACTTCCGGGTGCGGGTTATTGATACGCCAGAACTCGAGTTGATTGTTATCATTCAATGCCCACAATGCATCGGCACGCGGACTGACTGCCAGCAGACGTACAGGCGCATCCGAAACGGTTTTCCGGATCAACCGCTGTCCGGCCGTCGCATGATAGATCGAAACACTGCCATCTTCACCCGCAACCAGGAAACCTTTTCGACTGGACTCCGGTACCAGCGCCCGTGTGCTGACTTCATTATCAAAACTGCGAATCTGTTGAAGGTGGGATACACCCTCCTCGTCCCTGACCTGGAACCACTGACTAATCCTGCCGTCGTCACTGGCCACCATGATAGAGTTGCCACCTGCCAGGAAGCCTGCGGAAACCACACGGGTATTTTTTGCCGTGACCCTGATCTGTTCATGCAGACGCGCCTGCGACAAATCTGAAATATCGAACCAGGCCAGTGTCCCGTCACGGCTTACCAGGTACAGCTCACGCTGCGAGGGATCGACCAGCAGACTAACAATGTCTTCAATATCGGTATAGCCACTGCTTCGCTCGAATGTCCAGCCGGCATCTTCCTCCATAAGCGACGCTTCGGGAGAGGCACGCACGACCGACAGCATGCCACCCTGTGTCCAGGCCACGATCGTGAAAGACTCGTCCTGTTGAATCGCAAGTTTGTCCAGCGATGCCCTGTCAGTGTTGACATCAACGGGTGTCTTGCCGAGCGGGTACTGCACTTCCGGTGTAATGACACGTTTGTCATTCGGGAAACTGACCTGGTAGTTGAGTTTGACGACCAGTGCCTGCCCGTTACTGAAACCCAGCGCAACAATGCCGGAATTCGGACGCGCCGCCGAAAAACCGGCAACTTCTGCCGCGTCCGGAACGGGTAACTGCACCTGACTGATTTCGTGACCATCGCTTGTGGAAAGAAAACGTACGTGCCCCTTGCGATCGATCACTGCACCGATTTCTGCCTGCTCTTCCATCGACAGGTAAACCGCCTCATTGCCGTCCGGCAGCGGATAGGTCGCCTCGTGCTGCATCTCGGCAGATTTGAGCAGCGGCATAACAACATACAAAAGATAGATGAATATCAACAGGATAGCGATGATGACTGAAACACCACCAGCACCGATCAGCCAACGCGCCAGGCGATCCCTGAGCAGGCGCAGGCGAAGGTGAACACTACTTTTATAACTGTTTGAAGTTGATGGCCCGGACATGATCAGAACAGGGTACGCGACGATTATGACCATTGTGTGACAGGCAATTCACCTGAACAAAGCCCCCCTTTGGCATTGAATTTGCTTTTGTTACTACCAGCAACACCGGACCGCCACACGTCTGGCACATATGGGAGGGCATGCCACATGGGCATCGAACATCGCTGGAGTTCACGACGCGAAATTGATCTTGAAGTAAACCTGCACTATCCACCTGTTGGAACGGTCAACGGGAAAACACGCAATATCAGCCTTGAAGGTATGTACGTCGATCTCAAGGGCGTACGCATTCCACCACAGGCAAGACTGGAAATTTCCTTTATTGCCGAAATGCGCGGCCGACCTGTCGAGCACCGTCTGCCGGCCTACGTGGTGCACACCCGGGACGGTGGTGTAGGACTGATGCTGCAACACGTCGGTTACCGCGAATTCGACGCACTGCGCTTCATGCTCAACGCCGCATAAAATATCGCTAAAAAAAAGCCCCCGCCGTAGCGGCGAGGGCTTTCCGATCGGCAGGAAACTTACTGCAGCTTGAGCAATTCCTTGTCGACAACCGACTTCGGCAGCGGGATGTAGCCGTCCTTGATGACAACATTCTGGCCCGGGCGGGATAACACCAGCTTCAGGAACTCACGCTCCAGGGGTGGTAGCGGCTTGTTCGGATGCTTGTTCACGTAGACATACAGAAAGCGTGACAGCGGGTACTTGCCGGTAATGGCATTTTCAGACGTTGCTTCAACAAACGGCTGCCCGTCCTTTTTGGCCAACGGCACAGTACGCACACCCGAGGTGGTATAACCGATACCGGAATAACCAATGCCGTTTAGCGAGGAAGAAACCGACTGCACAACCGAAGCAGAACCCGGTTGCTCATTTACGTTGTTCCTGTAGTCGCCCTTGCACAAGGCTTTCTTTTTGAAGTAACCGTAAGTCCCGGAAACCGAATTGCGGCCATAGAGCTGAATGGTACGGTTTTTCCAGGCGCCTTCCAGGCCCAACTGGCCCCAGCGCGTGATATCTTCCGGGTAGCCGCACTTGCGGGTGGATGAAAATATTGCATCAACCTGTGGAATTGTCATGCCCTTGACCGGGTTGTCCTTGTGTACAAATACCGCGAGCGCATCGATTGCGACCCGGATCGGGGTCGGCTTGTAACCGTAGCGGCGCTCGAAAGCTTCCAGTTCCTTGTCCTTCATCTTGCGACTCATCGGACCCAGGTTTGAAGTGCCTTCGGTCAGTGCAGGCGGTGCAGTGGAGGAACCTGCCGCCTGGATCTGTATGTTGACGTTCGGGTATGCGCGCTTGAATTCCTCGGCCCACAGGGTCATCAGGTTGGCCAGGGTATCTGAACCGACACTGGACAGGTTGCCGGATACGCCACTGACGCGGTTATAGTCCGGTATACCGGAATCTACCCTGGATTCTGCCATCAGCGAACTGCTGAAACCCAGTACGGCCGACAGCACGCCGGCGACCAGTGTGTGTTTACGTAAAGCCATTCGTGTTCTCCTTGCTCAGGAACAATTATGTTGAATCGGGTTTGTTACTGTGTGGAGATGCTAGTCCTGTAATATGACAGGCGTATTACAATTACAGGGCTTTTGCTGATTTACAACTGCGTAATTGCGATTCGGGGAAGCGGCAACCGAAACGGCTGCCACGGCCCGGTTCACTGTCAATTTCGAGACGCCCCTGGTGCCGTAATAACACATGCTTCACAATGGCAAGCCCCAGCCCGGTGCCACCACGCGCACGCGATCTTCCGGCATCGACACGGTAAAAGCGTTCCGTCAGGCGGGGAATATGCTGTGCCTCGATACCTGGCCCGCTATCGGTTACTGAAAATAACCCGGTCTCGTTCTCGCGCACCCAATCCACCTGAATACTGCCACCTGCCGGCGTGTAACGTACCGCATTGAACACCAGGTTGGAGAATGCGCTGAACAGTTCACTCTTGACGCCAACCAGGCACAGTGTATTTTCGATATGAACTTCGAACCGGTGCCCCTCGACACCACTTAGCGTCTTCGCCTGGCTGACAACCTGTGCAACCAGCTCCGGTATATCCACAACCCGGGCCGCATCATTGGGCTCATCGCTCTCGAGTCGCGCCAGCAGCATCAGGTCCTCGACCAGCCTGCGCATCCGCTCGCTCTGCTCTTGCATGCTTTGCAGGGGAACGACACAACGCTCATCCGGCTCATCATCGATCATTGCTTCAAGGTAACCGGTAATCACTGTAAGCGGTGTACGCAGTTCATGTGACACATTGGCCACAAAATCCTGCCGCATGCGTTCCAGCTTTTGTATATGCGTCATGTCGCGGGCCACCAGCAAACGACGATTACCCGCATAGCGGACAAGACGGATACGTAATGTCTGGCCTTCGTTGACCGGCGAGGGTATTTCAACACCGCCCTCATAATTATCGCTGTGGAGATAGTCCAGAAAGGCAGGGTGTCGAATCAGGTTACTGATGCGCTGGCCACTGTCACGCGGAAACTCAAAACCAAGGTAGCGGGCAGCGGCTGTATTCCACCATTCGATTTCCTCGCTGTCCGGCCTGAGTTCGACAGTCGCGTCCGGCAATGCACCGGTCATTTTATGCAACCGCTTCAGCATATGACTCAGGTTGCGTTTGCGCTTCTGGTTGCGTTGCTGCAATCGGTAAATATGCTCGAAAGCCTCGTCCCAGATGCCGCTGGCCTCGGGCGGCTTGAATGACTTGCTCTCGCGTAACCAGCGGACCAGTCGATTGAGATTATAGAGATGCCAGCCAAGATAAATAACCAGCACCAGCAACAGGCCAGCCATTACCTGGCCAGCCAGTGCACCAACAAGTACACCGACCAGTATCAGCGCGGCCAGCCGCCACAGCTCATGCTGCCAGGCTCGGGTCACACCTTCGCCTTGTCTGAAAAACGATAACCGGCGCCGCGTACGGTTTGTATGAATCGATCACAGCCACAGCTTGCCAGAGCCTTGCGCAAGCGCCTGATGTGCACATCCACCGTGCGTTCTTCTACATATATGCCACGCCCCCATACACGGTCGAGCAATTGTTCGCGGCTGTAGACCCGGTCGGGGTGTCGCATAAAAAAAGACAGTAAGCGAAACTCGGTCGGCGCCAGCTCGATTTCCGTTTCATCAGCCAGAACACGATGATCGACCGGGTTAAGTGCAAGCCCACCAATCTGCACCACTTCCTGCCCGGATTCGGGACTGGTACGCCGTAACACCGCCTGGATACGGGCAACCAGTTCCCTGGGCGAGAACGGCTTGGTGACATAGTCATCAGCCCCGGTTTCCAGGCCACGCACCCGGTCATTTTCATCACTGCGGGCCGTTATCATGATGACAGGCAGTGCGGCGGTGAGTTCTTCGCGGCGCAGACGTCTGGCAAGATCGACACCGCTCATACCCGGCAACATCCAGTCCAGCAAAACAAGGTCAGGAGGGTTTGCCGCAATCGCCAGCAAGGCCTGCTCGGCATCGGCAACCTCATCCACGCGAAAGCCGGCTTTTGTCAGTGAGAAACCCAGCATTTCGCGGATTGCCGACTCGTCTTCTACGACCAGAATACGTTTCATTATCTCTGTTACCGGATCACAACAGTGTCACAGCAAAGCACAGAAGTATTACGATTGTGTGACAGGGCCGCCTTCCGGACCGGCAAGTACCAGTGAAAACCAGCCATTGTCCGGTTCAAAATGGCGCTGAATGGCCAGCCCCGCATCATTCAGCAAGGACTCCAGTCGGGCCGGAGTAAACTTGCGACTGATCTCGGTCAGGATACGCTCACCGTCCTCCAGTTCGAGAGTGCGGTCGAGTGCACCAATATGAACAGATTGCCTGCAACGTGATACCAGGTACATCTCTATCTGGCTGGCCTCGGCATTAAACAGTGCGCGGTGCTCAAAATTGGTATCGCAAAACTCTGCGTCCAGCTCGCGATTCAATACTTGCAACAGGTTCAGGTTAAACCGGGCAGTAACGCCTGATTCATCATTATAGGCGGCATGCAGTACCCCGGCGTCCTTGACCCGGTCTGCGCCCAGCAGCAATCCATCACCCGGCCGCATAATTGCGCGCACCTCGTCGAGAAACGCTGCCGCTTCTTCCCCGGTAAAGTTGCCGATCGTTCCACCAAGGAACAGATACAGACAGCGTCCTTCACGTGGCGGCAAACCGGCCAGGCCACCGTGGTAGTCCCCGACCAGTGCATTGACCTGTAACCACTCATACTCCTCCACCAGTTGCTGGCCGCTATCACGGAGCATTTCCTCGCACACATCAAAGGGCCAGTAGGAGGTTGTTTCACCTGCCCGGTCACAGGCGTCGAACAGGTGCCGCGTCTTGCGCGCCGTACCGCTACCGAACTCCACAATATGATCCGGGCGAAGCTGCTCGATAATATCCCGCGCACAGACCTGCAACAGCGCCTCCTCGGTTCGCGTTGGATAATATTCCCGGGTTTCACAGATTGCATCGAACAGCTGTGAACCGCGCTCGTCATAAAAGTACTTGGGCGGCATGAAGCGCGGCGCATCGATCAGCCCTGCACTGGCATCCTCCAGAATATCCTGCACCGGTAACCGTGCGGGCACCTTGTGACTGGTCAGGCGTGACTCGGCATTCTCCTCCATTTACACCACCATATTGGATAAGCAGGCTGCATAGGCTACCATCGACGGCAATCCAGCGAAACAGAGAGCCTTGCCACCCGATGTGCCGGATCGCCGCCTACCTGGGAGAACCCGTTGCACTGAGCCATTTTTTGCTCGATCCGCCACACAGCCTGGAGGTCCAGGGCTGGGCGCCACAGGAACTCAAATACGCCAAACTGAATGCCGACGGTTTTGGTTTTGCCTGGTATGACGCTGAGGGCAGGCCGGCGGCTTACGTCAATCCGGCACCCATCTGGTCCGATCCGAATCTGCCGCACCTGGCACGAACCCTCGTCAGCCCACTGTGGATTGCGAGTGTCCGCAGTGCAACAACAGGCAATCCTGTCAATCACGCCAACACCCAGCCCTTCCTCGACAACGAGTTCCTGTTTGATCACAACGGACTCATCGATGATTTTCACGGCGCGCTACAACAACACATGGTTCAGCAACTGGCTCCGGAGCTGCTGGCCACAATACGTGGCAATACTGAATCTGAATACCTGTTTGCCGCACTGCGACAACGGCTCAAAGACAACCCTGATCTCCCTGTAGAAACTGCACTGGCAGAACTGATGGATAACATCGCAACATGGACAGAAGGCCATCGTTGCCTGCTCAACATTGTTGTCAGCGACGGCGAACGCTTGTACGCCGTACGTCACGCAATCGGTGACGACTGCCCCTCACTGTATTACACTACCGATGATGAAATGTTCCCCGGCGCGCAACTCATAGCCTCGGAGCGACTGACCGAATCCTCGTTCTGGCAAAGCATGCCGGAACACCAGATTCTGATCCTTGACCCGGAAGAGCCACCCGAACTACTGTCACTTTAAACATGAACGCACTGATCAATGAACTGGAAATGGCGCATGCACTGATCCTGGCACTTGCCGAGGGTGTCGATGACACCACCTTCCGCACCCAGTATCACCCCGACCTGAGCCCCCTGGGCTGGCATCTTGGCCACTGCGTATTTACCGAATGCCTGTGGTTACATGAAACTATTCGGGGCGAGGATAGTGTTACTGCACCCATCGCCGACCTCTACACACCGCCACGCACACCAAAACAGGAGCGAGGTCGCCTGCTGCCGCCCCGGGAACCCATGCTCACCTGGGCACGGGATCTGCTGGCATACAACCTGCACTTTCTCTCTGAAATACCCGAGCAATGGCGTGAACACGCATTATTCAGGGATGATTACATTCTTCATTTTCTCATCCAGCACTACTGTCAGCACTATGAAACCATGCTCATGGTGTTGACCCAGAAAGCCCTTGCTGAAACAGCACCGAACGGACTGAACCCCTCGCCCATGACAGCACAAGCGCCAGGGCGTGAGCGTATCGATATTCCTGCGGGACATTTTCAAATCGGCGGTGAAACACCCACCGCCTACGATAATGAAGTGCCACCACAACAGGCTGAACTGGGCGAATTCCAGATCAGCAAGACACCTGTCAATAACGCCGAATTCCTGGGCTTTATCGAAGACAGGGGATATCAGCGCGAAGACCTCTGGGAAACCACAGGCTGGGCCTGGCGAGAACAAAACGGGATTTCCGCACCCGATCACTGGCGACAGACCGATGATGGCATCTGGTATGGCGTCAGCCTGCGCGGCAGCTATGAACTGGCGGAGGATGAACCTGTGTCAGGTATCAGCCGGCACGAAGCCCTCGCCTTTGCCAACTGGGCCGGCGGACGCCTGCCCCACGAATACCAGTGGGAAGCCGCATGCCGCAGTGGCGTACTTGAACAGACCGGCCACGCCTGGGAATGGTGTGGCAACACCTTCCACCCTTATAAAGGCTTCCAGCCATTCCCCTACCCGGAGTATTCACAATCCTGGTTCGATGAAAACCACTACAGCCTGCGCGGTGGCTGCCTGCATACACGCCCTGCGATCAAGCGCCCCAGCTTCCGCAACTTCTATGAAGCCGACAAGCGCCACATATTTGCCGGCCTGCGACTGGTATTTTGACCCAGGTCAAGCCCACAGCAGACCACGCATACTAGAATCGTGCCTGTATTGCCGGATTTTCAAAGGCATTCTGCCCCAGGCAAAACCGGAGACACATGCAAACACCCGTTCTGGCCTATACGATAGGTGACAAACGTTACCTGAATATAACCGACAGGTGCACACTGCGCTGCACCTTCTGTCCGAAATACTGCACCCTGCCCAGGGTCCATGAGTTTGATCTCAGCCTTGCGCAACGCCCTGAAACCGACGATGTCATTAACGCACTCGGAAATCCTGCTGACTACCGGGAAGTTGTATTTTGTGGATTTGGGGAACCAACACTTCGTCTCGGACCGCTACTGGAAATCGCAACCCATATCAAACTGCACCGTGGCCGCGTTCGTGTTAACACCGATGGTCTCGCCAACCTGGTTCACAAGCGCAACGTACTGCCCGAACTCGTTGGCAAAATCGACGCCCTGTCGGTATCGATGAATACACAGAACGAGACGCTCTACCAACAACATTGCCAGCCGGCCCTGGCCGGCTCCTTCCAGGCTATGCTGGACTTCCTGGAGCTGGCACCGGACTACATTGAATCAGTCACAGCAACCGCTATCGATGGCCTCGAAGGTGTGAATATAGAAGCCTGCCGGGAACTGGCGACACAACGAAAGGTGGCTTTCCGAAAGCGTGTGCTGGATATTGTCGGCTGATACACAGAACGCCCGGTAATCCACCCACATGGAAATTTCTCACCGCAGCACCCGGTTTGCCGGCATAAACTCGGGAACCTCGCCCAGATCCCGTATCTTGTGGTAGACGTTATTGAGATGCGTCCTCAATGTCGCCTTTGAAATTGAAAGTTCCTTGCAAATTTCCGGGTTGGAAATTCCCTTGATTGTCAGGGAGACCACCTCGACTTCACGCTTCGTCAGCCCCTTGTCGCGGTAATAGGCCATCGCCATTTCATAACGGTCCTCGAGTGGCTGCAGGAAAGTGATGAGGCTTTCAGCACTGCACAGCAACGTAACATCGAAGAAACCACCATGCATATAACTGTTCTTGTACACCCGGGAACCCCAGTCTTTCCACTGCTGGTTGTTATCGCTGGCGTACAGTTCCATACATCCTGTCTCGCACAACTCACCAACCCGCTCTCCACACAATTCGCGGCAATAATCGTTCTGGCTCAGCACGCATTTGTTCCCGTCCTTGACGCAAACCGCGATATTGCTGGCGTCCAGCGAAGACTCCAGTATTGCACTCATTGACGTTGTCAGCATTTATAGCCCCCCTTTGCGTTGATTCAGGGCAATCTAGCAAAGCCCCTGGGTATGAAAAATCGACATCCAGGGTGGATTTTATGGGGTCTCAGGCTGCAATTTCGTTGATATAGCTCAGATTCCTTTATAATCCCGGAATGTCAGACTCGAACCGACTCCACACGCCAGACCCGCATATTTCCCATGAGTAGCACTATGCAGACCCTCACCGACTGGAGCGGCCAGCTCGCCGGCCTGTTATGGGGCAACGCACTGACACTTAGCCTGCTGCTCGGGATGGGGCTGTACCTGACGATACGCATGGGGCTGATCCAGTTTCGCGGCTTCCGGCATTCACTCGCATTACTGTCCGGTGCCTATGACCAGCCGCACCACGAAGGCCACATCACCCACTTCCAGGCACTGTCTACGGCCCTGTCGGCCACAGTCGGCACCGGTAATATTGCCGGTGTTGCAACCGCGATATCGCTGGGCGGTCCAGGCGCCCTGTTGTGGATGTGGGTAACCGCTTTCTTCGGTATGGCCACAAAGTTTACCGAGTGCACGCTGGCACTGCGCTTCCGCGAAGTTCGCGAGGACGGCACCATTGCCGGTGGCCCCATGTATACCCTGTTGCACGGGTTGAAAATGAAGCGCACGGCCATGTTGTTCGCCAGCTTTGCACTGATTGCCTCGTTCGGTATCGGTAACATGGTACAGGCCAATTCGGTCGTGGATGGACTGGGTTACCTGTTCCCCGAAGTGCGCGAATACGCCTGGCTGGCCGGGTTGGTTCTTGCATCACTGGTAGGTGCAGTGATCCTGGGCGGGGTAAAACGTATCGCACGCGTAGCATCGATGATTGTCCCGTTCATGGCGCTGCTCTATGTTGGCGCCGCGATCCTGGTACTGATTAATCACCTGCCGGAGATTCCTGCTGCCTTCGCCACCATATTCAATCATGCCCTGAACCCCTGGGCCGTGGGCGGCGCGGCCGTGGGTGAAGCTATACGCTGGGGCGTGGCACGCGGATTGTTCTCCAACGAGGCCGGACTCGGATCTTCGCCTATCGCCCATTCCGCCGCACGAACCAACGAACCGGTTCGTGAAGGCCTGGTTGCCATGATGGAGCCGTTTATCGATACCCTGGTGATCTGCACCATGACCGGACTGGTTATCGTAGTGACGGGTGCCTGGACCCTGCAACGCGATGACCTTGTAGGCGCAGCACTGACGGCTCATGCCTTTCAGAGCTCCATTGGTGTATCGGGTGCCAGCGTAGTTGGCATCGGTCTCAGCCTGTTTGCCTTCTCCACCATTATCGCCTGGTCTTACTACGGTGACCGCTCGGCCAGCTTCCTGTTCGGTGAGCGCGCCGTGCTGCCCTACCGTCTGTTGTATACCGTTCTCGTCATGGTCGGTGCTGCGGTTCCCCTGCAGCTGGTCTGGAACCTTGCCGACATCACCAATATTCTGATGGCGGCCCCCAACCTGCTGAGCCTGGCGTTGCTGGCCGGACTGGCACAAAAACTCAAGACCGGGTATTTTTCCCGTTCCTTGAATATGGAACAGAACGAGGCAAGCTGAATGAGTGAAGTTACAACCGATAGTGGTCTGAAACACGAGGATCACGACTGCGGGGAACGCGGCGCGGGTAACGTGATTCCACCCGATGCCACCCTGGTATTTGAAATCGGGTTACTGGAGCTTTCTGAATAGTGTTACTGGAAGTCCTCGAAGCACACATCGACGAAGATGTGCATCATGCACTGGAAGAAGACGTTGGCCAGGGCGATATCACAGCCCAACTGGTCCCTGCTGACGGCATCTGGAAAGCCAGCGTGTATAGCCGCGAGCACGCCATCCTGTGTGGTCGTAACTGGTTTGACGCTGTATTCCGCCAACTCGATGAGAAAGTAGACCTGCGCTGGTATGCCGCCGACGGTGATTCCATGGCACCGCACCAGGTTGTCTGTACGCTGAAAGGCCCGGCACGCAGCCTGCTCACCGGTGAACGTACAGCACTCAATTTCCTGCAAACCTTGTCTGGCACTGCTACCCTCGCCCACCAGTACGCGAAACAGGTTGAAGGGTTAAGTACGCGCATTCTGGACACCCGGAAGACTATCCCCGGTCTGCGCCGCGCGCAAAAGTATGCCGTGCGCACCGGTGGTTGCCATAACCACCGTATGGGGCTCTACGACGCATTCCTGATCAAGGAAAACCACATCGCAGCGGCAGGCTCAATCAGTGCAGCAGTGCGGAATGCACGCAACCTGGATGCTGAATTGCCGGTTGAAGTGGAAGTCGAAAACATGGATGAACTACAGCAGGCCCTGCAAACCGGCGTCAAGCGGATCATGCTGGACAATTTCAGCCTCGAAAATATTGGTGCGGCAGTTGCACTTAATGATGGCAAGGCAGAACTCGAAGCTTCTGGCGGCATCACACTGGACAACCTGCGGCAGTATGCCGAAACCGGCGTCGACTACATCTCTACCGGTGCGTTAACCAAGGATGTGAAGGCCATAGACCTTTCCATGCGCTTTGACTGAGCAAAGCATCATAAAAAAGAGGTATACAGAATGGCTGCAAAAAGCTTCCGTTTTACGGATTTCCTGATTCGCTTCCTGGTGGCGCTGGTACTGGTATTCGCCACTTACAATCCGTCCCGCTATTCCCTGTATCACTGGTTCATCCAGACCCCCGACAAACTTGATCCACTGCTGGCGTTTGCTGCCGTGGTGGTACTGATCGGCTGGGTGGTTTACCTGCGCGCAACAGTGCGTTCGCTGGGTGTAATCGGCACCCTGCTGGCATTTGCCTTCTTTGCCACGCTCACCTGGCTAATGATTGATTACAACATCCTCTCTGTTGAGAACATAAAAGTACTGACCTATGTCGTACTGGTCATGCTGGCAGCCATCATAGCGACGGGCATGTCATGGTCGCACATACGCCGCCGCATGTCCGGACAACTGGATGTTGATGAAGTTGACGGGGACTAGGCATCCGCCTGCCGACTAGCCAACCGGACCCGTCAGACGCTTTCGCATATCAGGGCGGCAGGCAAGTACGATAATCGCGACATGCATTGCGCTGGCCGCAAAAAACATCGACGACCCCATCAGCTTTATCATAAAGAATTCCGGCCAGGGATTCGTTGTCTGGATTGCGAATGCAGATAACGCATCCCAGACAGCCAGCGAATTCCAGACAATAATCACTGTCCAGACCCACATACCGGTTTTCCTCAAAATCAGGTACGCGACCCATAGCCCCGTAACGCCTATCACCGCATCGCCAACCAGGGGCATCAGCCACGCAGGCGGCGGGTCACCCGGCATGCCTCCACCAACGCGGTGAATAAAAGCCAGTGTCATGGCTCGCCCGGATAACATCAACGTCAGAAACAGAATGATTCTTTGATTCATTTTCAGCTCCCTGATTACGTTATCTTGCAATCTACTTGCATTGTGCAAGTAGATTCATTGTAGCCGAGTACTTGCATTTTGCAATCGCTTATTTTTCAGTACACTTCGATTTATGAAAAAACACGAAAATCACAACAGCGGCAAATGCCCGATTACCTTTGCGCTGGATATATTCGGCGACAAATGGAGCCTCATCATCCTTCGGGATATTCTGTTCAAGGGGAAAAAATACTATGGCGAATTTCTCAACTCACCCGAGAAAATTTCAACCAATATACTGGCGAGCCGCCTGAGCAAGCTGGAGTCCGAAGGACTGATATCAAAAACGCAGGACTCGAAAAACCTGTCGAAATTTATTTACCGGCTCACCTGCAAGGGGAAAGACCTGCTCCCTTTACTGCTTGATATGATCGAATGGAGTGTAAAGTACAACCCTCAACCCGACACACCTGACAACGTTATCAATGGCGCTCCACGCAACCTGCTTACCAGGCTGCACAAGGACCGGGAACGACTGCTCAACGAGATCCTGAGCAAACTGGAGTAGAAGGAAATGGTGCCGGAAAGAGGAGTTGAACCCCCGACCTTCTCATTACGAGTGAGCTGCTCTACCGACTGAGCTATTCCGGCAATGGAATGATGCTGTGCTGTGAGGCCAGCCAGCGCACTGTGCACAGGAACCAGCGAAGACGCATATTACCCTGCTGGTGGCATTTTTACACCCCGAGGCGCAACCTCAGCTAGCTGAAAATGCCTTTCAGCATATAGAAGAACACGATCGCCAGCAGCCCGCCAGCAGGCAGCGTAACAATCCAGGACATGAAAATGTTACGGATCACGGTCAAATTCAACGCTTCCATGCCACGCGCCAGACCGACACCGAGGACGGCGCCGACCAGCGTGTGGGTGGTGGATATCGGCAGGCCGGTACCGGAAGCCAGTACAACCGTGGTGGCCGCCGCGAGTGTGGCGGCAAAGCCCCGGCTTGGCGTCAACTCGGTGATATTATTGCCCACCGTGGCAATCACGTGTTTGCCAAACATTGCCAGTCCAAGCACGATACCTGCGCCGCCCAGTAACAGCACCCACATCGGCAGCATGGATTTTGATGCCACTTCACCACCGCTCTGCACGATACCGACTACCGCTGCCACTGGCCCGATAGCATTGGCGACATCATTTGAACCGTGCGCAAAAGCCATCGCGCATGCTGTCACGACCATCAACACACTGAACACACGCTCAACGTTGGTGTAGTGAAAATCCTTGTCGACCGAAGGATCAAGCTGGATGCGGTTGACAAAATATCGCCCGACGAAAAACATCACCACGCCGACGGCAAAAGCGTAGCTGTAATTTTCCAGCATGGTATTTTCCAGCCCGAGGTGCTTCAGGCCTTTCAGGAAAGTAACCAGCGAAATAATGAAACCAACCAGGAAGATATAATAGGGCACGTATTTCTTGGCATTACGGAACGGCTCTTCGGTATTCAGAATCAGCTTCTGTACGCTTCGAAACAGTGAATAGGCTATAAACCCGGCCAGCAGGGGTGAAACCACCCAGCTGGCCACAATGGACATAACCTTGTCCCAGTGCACGGCATCCATGCCGATGCCAACCATGGCAAAACCGACGATTGCGCCAACGATAGAGTGCGTTGTAGAAACCGGCCAGCCATTTTTTGAGGCGATCAACAGCCAGATACCCGCTGCCAATAAAGATGCCAGCATGCCGTAGACCAGCAACTCGGGCGAAGCTGACAGCATATCGGCATCGACAATGCCTTTGCGAATCGTCTTTGTTACCTGCCCGCCGGCCAGTATGGCGCCGGCAAATTCGAACACCGCGGCTATCAGCACGGCCTGCTTGATGGTCAGCGCTTTGGAACCGACCGATGTTGCCATGGCGTTGGCAACATCATTGGCGCCGATACCCCAGGCCATGAACAGGCCAAATACACCGGCAAGAATCAGGAAGACCGCACCATAGGTCACAATAATATCCATGCGTGATCCCTTATCTGGCCAGCATCAGCTGCAAACGACTTCCGACACGCTGTGCGCGGTCGGCCACATCACCTGTCCAGTCGATAATCTTGTACAGGAACATGGCATCGATCGGATCGAGTTCTTTTTCTACCGCAAAAATCTTGTGGCGAATTTCGGCCTGCAGCTTGTCGGTATCACTCTCGATGGAGTCGAGCTTGCTGATCATCTTGACGACCAGCTTGACTTCCTGACCACTGAAGCCGGTACCTACCAGTTCGTCCAGCTCGTTGATCGCACGGTTGGCCTGCTCGCAGGCATCCACGCAACGCTCGACGTACCTCATATAATCCTCGTGGATATTCTTCGGCAGCACCATGTGCCGTCCGAGAATCACGCCGGCGATATCCTTGGCACGGTTGGCGATGGTGTCCTGCATGGTCAGCACTTCCAGCAGGTCGCGGCGCGACACCGGCATGAACAGTCCCTTCGGGAGATGAAGGCGGAGCTGTTTTTTCATGACATCAGCTTCTTTCTCCAGGTCAGAAATCTTCTTCTGCACCTTCGCGACTTCGTCCCAGTTTTCCTTGATGACGTTTTCGAAAAGAGGAATCAGCTTTGTTACGCAGGCCATGACTTTTGCCATGTGCTGCTGCATGGGCTTGACAGGTGAACTGCCAAAAATCCCGGACATGTAACCACCACCAGCCATACTCATTTCCTCCCGTCACCTTCGCGTGGAAAACAGCCGAATAACACCCAGCCTCGCGCGCATTCTAACGGCAAGTTTTCAGGATTGCATTGATAATATTGGCTTGATTTCCGGACAGGACTCCGGCAGGCACATGCTCAGCGAACCGGTCGAACACGGATCACAACATCCACACCCTCGAGCTCTGTATCTTCGGGTAATTCAGGCAGCTGTTCGGTGAGGATATACTGCGAATCGATATCTGACAGCTCGCCGGTAGCGGTGTTGTACATGTGGTGATGTGGGGTGCTGTTGGTATCGTAAAAAACCCGGGTCGGATCAATGATGACCTCACGCAAAAGCCCCCTGGCAGCGAACAATCCAAGGGTGTTATAGACAGTCGCCTTGGACACCGGCTTGCCGGTGTGCTTCATTTGTTCCAGCACCTGGTCCGCACTGAGATGCTGGTTGCCGGTCAGCAGCACTTGTGCAATATGCACGCGCTGGCGAGTTGGCTGTATACCGACAGCCATCAGTCGTTCGGTTGCAGTGGATTTATCAAGCAACTGTGGAGGAGTAGATGTATCCATGAGTGCAAGTATACGACGACGTTTTAGACGAAGTCTATATTGGCTAATCTGCAGGTTTTTCAGAAACGACGCCCGGTAGATACGCCGTAATGTCAATTTCAGACTGGCCGCGAGTGATCTGGTCCGCCAGCAGGCGGGCTGAAGCCGGCCCCAGCACCACACCATTTCGAAAATGCCCTGCACAAACAAACAGGTTACTCAATTCAGGGTGTACCCCAATCACCGGAACCCCGTCAGGTGTCCCGGGCCTCAGACCTGCCCAATGGCACTCGACAGGCAAATCAGCAAGTACCGGCATCAATGAAAAGGCCGATTGGCTGAGATCATCCAGCGCTTCCTGGGTGGTACATTTTTCAAACCCCGTATACTCCAGGGTACTGCCAAACAATACCCGACCATCCCGTCGCGGGATAACATAGCGCCCATTATGCAGGGTGATGCGCCGCACAAGACCAGGGGGACCACGAAACAGAATCATCTGGCCGCGTACCGGCTGGATCGGTAACGTCAAACCGGTCTCCTCCAGCAAGCCGGCTGTCCAGGCGCCGGTAGCGACCACGAAGGTTGCGGCACTGACTTCACCGTTTGCGGTAAGGGCCGCCCTGACCTGCCCTCCCGAACTGCGCCAGCCGAGGACTTCTGTATCCTGGCAAAAAGTAGCACCTTGCCGCTCCAGTGCAACACGCAGTGCACGTGTCATCCTCGGGTTACGTATCTGACCTACGGTCGGCATCCACAAGGCATTCTCGAATTGAGTCGCAAGTTGTGGTTCTATTTCTTGCGCCATGATCTTATCGACCGACTGTAACGGCATGTTGTAACGCTTCGCCCAGGATTGCGCATCGTTCCGGTCCTCGACATCCGTCATGAGTAAACCGGACCTTTCGAACTCAGGATCAATACCACTTTCTTCCAGCAGCGCTTCCGCCAGAACCGGATAGATCTGCTGGCTCCGGCGTGCCAGCTCATTTACCGAATCCGGATAGCGCCATGGGTACAGGGGCGAAAGAATACCGCCGCCAGCCCAGGAGGATTCACGGGCGGGTTTGCCACGCTCAAGCAGCATGACAGAATAGCCGGCAGCGACGAGTTCGCGCGCCGTCAACATGCCGATAATCCCGGCGCCCACAATTACGACGTCAGCTTTCATGACGTCCATGCTACGCCAAATGCAGGATCAGCGATTCCAGCAGGCCGGGCCTGCATAAGGTGATGTTTCAACGGGGCCCTGCGAGTTGATTGCAAACACCCCGCAATCATCTGACTGTTGCGCACCCTGTGGTGTGGCCTTGCCCAGGTAATCTCCCGCGTCACTGCTTTCGACTTGCAGCTGGTAATAGCCTTCAGTTGACTGGCCGTCCGACCATCCGAGCATATCCGTACGACTTGCATAGGCCGGGTTATCCGCTCGCCAGCGCTGCTGGGCAAGCTGCAACTGTAACAAGGCCGACATGGCATCGCTACGACGGGACCTGGCGATGAAACCATTGTAGGAAGGGACTGAAATGGACGCGAGAATCGCAACAATGGTCAGTGCTGTCAAAAGTTCGAGTAAAGAGAAACCGGGTGCTCTGGACCGTATCATAAGGCAACTCCATTTGCTCAACGGGTAGTCTGCGCGGGGCGCAATCCTTGCGCGCCACGTGAAACCGACTATACTCGGCACGACATACAGGAACAAGTCAAACACCTTCCAGGAGGTCGTATCATGGATGATGCGCAACACGAAGGTTTCACGCTTGTCGAGTTACTGGTTAGCCTGGCCATTGCCGCGCTACTGGCAGCTGTTGCTGCACCTGCCATGGCCCGTTTTCTGGACAACGCGCGACTGCGCGCTGCCACAGGAGACATCGCCCGGGAACTCGTACTGGCGCGAAGCTATGCTTACACATTTCGCAAACCGGTCTATTTCAACATCGCTGTTGCAGATACAGCATGGTGCTATGGATGGGGAGAATCACCCGCCTGCAACTGCAACAGTAGCGATCCCCCCGCCGCTTGTCAGACCCGTGAATCCGGGCTGACCCGGGATCACCTGCAAACCTCGGCAGACTACCCGCAGATCCGCCTGATGTTGACAGGCCTGCAGCGTACATCGCGTCTGGTGCGCTTCTCACCCATACGCGGCACTGCCACGGCAGCAACCCTGTTACTCGAAAACAGCAACAGCCAGACGCGCGTTATTATCAGCATCCTGGGACGTGTCCGTACCTGCTCACCGGACACCGCGAGGTTCCTGGCATGCTGAATATGCCCTTCCTGCAAAAAGGTTTCACACTGGTCGAACTCCTGGTCGCGAGCGTGATATCCCTGGTTGCGCTGTCCGCCATCGTTACCGTCTACGCGGCTACTGCCCGACACACTACCGGAGAACTGTCCCGTGCCGATCTTCGCCAGCAGATGCACACCGTCGCGGAACTCATGGCTTCCGATATCCGGCGCAGTGGCTACTGGGCCTTCGACCCGCTGCTGCAAACCGCCGCCAGAAACCCTTTCGAACAACCGGACAGCCGACTGCGTAGCGGGGCACTGGATGATGAAACGCCGTCATCCTGCTTACTGTTCAGCTACGACATCGATCGCGACGGGCTGGTCGGGAAAGGCCAGTGCCAGGACAATGAATGCGCGCCTGGTTCAGACGATGACAATGTAGAGCAGTTCGGTTACCGACTGAGTCGCAGCCGTCTCCAGGCGCGCTATGGCGGAACCGAAATGACCTGTAGCACAGGTAACTGGCAGACCGTTACTACACCAGGCATCGTCATCAGCGACCTGACCTTTACGCTCTACTCCAACTGTCTGAACCTTGCAGAGCAACAGGTTCCCTGCACGCCCGGACAACCTGCATTGCTTCGACGTGCTGTGACATTCTCCGTAGAAGGCTCACTGATGCAAGATCGTGCAATCACCTTGCGACTGTCACGCTGGATCAATGTGCGCAATGCTCAGTTACTCGAGCCACAGGAATGAATTGCGCAACACACTGTAGCCTGGACCGTCAGCGCGGGATGGCGACGTTGCTGATTGCACTGGTACTGATGATGGCAATAACCGTTATCACACTGTCCGTTGCGCGAACCGGCATTAACCAGGCCAGCATCGACAACAACCAGCAGTGGCATGATCGTCTGTTTGTTGCGGCGGAATCTGCCATAGAGCGTCTGCTACCTGTTGTTTCGACCTTTCCGGAAACGGCATGGAGCAGCCTGCCGGGCAACGAACAGGAAAGCTGGCAACAAAATGAAGATGACGGTCGGGTTAGCACCGAACTTCAAGTCACCCGCTCCCCCTTGCCTCGCCGCTTCCTGACTGTGCAGGCGTTAACGCGCCGCTCGGATGGATCAGGTCCCGGCGTACAGGTTACACGCCGGTTTCGTGAGCTCAGTATTTTATCACCGCTTGCCGAGCTGGCCCCGCCCCTGATTATCCAGGGCTGTCCAACAGATACAGCCGCGAACCAGGAAGTCTATCCCCCGAATGCGGACAGCGACGATGCCGGTACGGCAATCTGGTTGACTGCCGGAGACTGTCCGGTCATCGACATAGACACTCACCAGGGTGCAATCCAGCCCATATCGCTTGCCGGCGAACTCTGGGACGCCCTGTTTACACTGGACCGGGAAGCCTATGCCGAGCTGGCTGGGCAGCAACAGAACCTGCCCGACGATCAACGCCGTTACTGGATTGCCACAACAGACGATCTTGACAGCCAGGGACGCTGGCCCCGAAGTCTTGGCAGCATCGATCAGCACAAGCTGCTGTATTTCCCACCAGAAGTCGGCTGCCCCGGTTTTGCGGCCGGAGTCCGTATCTACGGTGTCGTGTTTATCGATACGCCCTGTATTGGTCCACTCACACTGACGTCTCTTGATATCACCGGCACCTTGATCATCAATGGCCGCGTCAACCCGGGGTCGGGACGCGTTCAGATCGCCAACATTCAGATTGAAGATCCACGACAGGCAGCGCTGCGATTCCCGGCGTTTCGCCTCATTCGTGTCCCCGGCAGCTGGAGGGATTTCTGATGCATCATCGCCAGACCGGCTTCAGCCTCACAGAGGCTTTGATTTCCCTGTTGGTTCTAAGTATTGGCTGGCTGGGCCTGGGACAATTGCAGGCCAGGCTCTCGATCGCCAGCCAGAATCAGGCCAGCACTGCCTACGCCCGGCTAATTCAGTCTGATTTATATGAAAAAATAATGAGTTACGAGCTTTCCGATATCCCCGGGAGTGCTCCCGGGATTGACCCGGTTTCCACGCCTTCCGGCACCTATACTATTCAGCTGTCACGATCTTCAGCTGATCGCCTGAGTACGACTGATATCACCGTTGCATGGGTTGATCTCGATACCGCAAGAAATACAATTATTTCTTCAACATTAAGCAGTTACCCGACACCCTTTGATACTCGCTGGTTGCTGACCCCACCCTGATCACCAGATCACCCAGGCTGACCCAGCCGACCTGATAGCCGGATCATACTTATTACTATCAAGTTTTCTCCAATCAAGCCCCTATAAAGCGGGCAAGCGAAGGTTTTTTTCCGCTATACGGGACGAAAAACGGCCGCTTGTCGCAATTCCTCATCCGCTGGTCGGAATACGATTTACTACGACAAAAAACTGACGTTAAGTACACATCATGAAAAACGAAAACGGATTCACATTGGTAGAACTGATGATCACCCTGGCGATCGGGGCGATCCTGCTGACCATCGGCGTGCCGAGCTTTCAGAACTACATCCTCGACAACCGACTGGTCACACAGGCAAACCGGATCTCAAACGATATCAATATCGCCAGGAGCGCCGCGATTAAATATCAGCGCCCCGGGCAGATTTGTATCAGTTCCGATTCAACCACAGCAACACCCAGCTGCACAGGTGGCACCGACTGGTCGGTGGGCTGGATTGTCTGGGTCGACAAGGACCGCGATGGAACACCGGATGCACCGGGAGAAATTGTAGTCACTGCCGAGGCATTGTCAGGTACAACCACGCTGACAAGTGCCGCACTTGGCGCGATTTCCTACGATTCCCGCGGCTTTGCAACTGATGTCGACACGCTAACACTTTGTGACGACCGCACCGGCGAAGTCGGTCGCAGCATCGACATCCGGGGTGCCGGACGAATCAATATCTCCAGAGACACCACCAGCTGTTAATCACCGGGAAATGATAGCGGATAACGACTCATGCCAAGCACAAGACATATAAATTCATCGCGCCAGCGACAGGGACAACGGGGCTTCACCATGATTGAGGTTCTGGTGACAGTCATCATCCTGTCCATCGGACTGCTCGGTCTCGCAGGATTGCAGGCCACCTCGTTACGCAATAACCAGAGTGCTTTCATACGGTCCCAGGCAACTATCCTGGCCTACGATATTGCTGATCGCATGCGGGCAAATGCAGCAGGCGCTGCAAACGGTGATTACCAGTTTGATACCGGTAGCGGAGCTCCGGGTTCTGTTGCCAACTGCAGCACATCGACCGGTTGTACGAGTGCGGAAATGGCTCAAAACGACCTCAACGAATGGTTTGATTCGGTCACCAATTTACTTCCGGATGGCACCGGAGGCATTTGTATCGACAGTGACCCGGACACTGCAGGTTGCGACGGTGTGGGCACACAGTTCGTCGTCACAATCACCTGGACTGAAGTCGAAGACGGAAGTACATCCACCTTTACCACGAGTTTCAAGCCATGAATATGCAATACACAACCATTAGCCGATCCCGGGAATCCGGATTTACGCTGGTCGAGGTGATGATTGCCATGCTGCTTAGCGTCGTTCTGCTGGGCGGGGTTGTGCAAATCGCTTCCAGCACCAAGGCCAGTTACCGCAGCAACGAAGCTGTCGCACAACTACAGGAAAACGGGCGCTTCGCGACCGAGATTCTTGCCCGTGACATCCGCATGGCAGACTTCTGGGGCTGCGCCAATAACGTCGGCCTGGTGACAAACACACTGAATCCGGGAGCAGGCTCTATCGACTTTGCCGATGGCGGCGTAAACGGCACCGAAGGGGGTGGCGCGCCCGATACGCTGGTGCTGCGCGGTGGATTTGACAGTGGTATACAAGTAGAAGCACCGTTTGGGCCTTTACCTTCTGCCGATATCAAGGTAACTCCCGGTAACGGTCTGAACCAGGATGATATCGTTTTAATCAGTGATTGCACGTCTGCGGATATCATGCAGGTCACCAATGCCAACCCGAGCACCGCCGGTAATATCGTCCACAACTCAGGTGCCGGCTCTCCGGGCAACAGCACTAAAATTCTCTCCAAGGTCTACACCGGCGACGCCACGGTTTACCGTGCCCAGCAGCTTAACTACAACATCGCAGTCGGCTCCTCTGGCCAGCCAGCTCTATTCCGAAACGGCCAGGAGCTGGTCGATGGTATCGAAGACCTGCAGATTCTGTACGGAGAGGACATTGACCCACCCGAGACAGCTGGTTCAGGCGCCGCAAACTACTATGTACCCGCCGACCAGGTAACCGATATGAATAACGTGGTCAGTATCCGCTTTGCACTGGTAGCACGCAGCTACGGAAACAATGTTGCAAATGGTCAAACCTATTCGGTCCTTGGCACATCTGTCACATCCGCCGACAATCGTCTGCGTCAGGTGTATACCTCGACTATCGGCATTCGTAATCGCCTCAACTGACACCTTAAAATGATGACAGCCATGAAAACACAAAACTTACACAGCACAGGATCACGTCATAGTCAGCAAGGCGCTGTGCTTGCTGTTGCACTGATGATCCTCCTGATTATGACCATGATCGGAATCAGCGGCATGCGCGGCACGATTCTCCAGGAGCGCATGGCAAACAACACAAGAGATCGCAACCAGGCATTTCAGGCTGCAGAATCCTCCTTGCGCGACGCAGAAGCTTACGTGGAAACAATTGTAACGACCGGTGCCTTCGACGGCACCGCCGGGCTGTTCGGAGAGGCCCAGGGTGAACCGGATTTCCTGGCAGCGACCACGTGGACCGACAATGCATACTCGGTCGAAGCCGACAATGTACCCGGTTCCGTTAACCCACCCCGCTACTTTATCAAACAGTCCAGCACGATAACCGGCGTTCAGGGAGCTTTAAACCTGTCCGGGTACGGTGACAACAAGGGTATTGGGGATGTAACAACTTTCAGGATTACGGCGCGTGGCATCGGCGCATCACAGGATGATGACGGTGCATCTACCGAAGTGGTATTGCGTTCCTATTACGGACGTATTTTCTGACCGGTATAACCGGAACCGAACACATTACAGATATTGACGAATTTCATCCCCCGGGGGGTAAAAGGCCATGAGTAACACGACAATTTTCAAACTGAATACGCTGACTGCCGGCATCATGACCTGCCTGATGGCATCACCGACATCAACATACGGTGCGCCTGGTAATCTTGCCAGTTCTCCCCTGTTTCTTCAGAGCAATGTTGAACCGAATATCCTGTTCCTGCTGGATGACTCCGGCAGCATGGACTGGGAAGCCATGACCAGGGATTTCTCCAACGGTGGCAGGTTCACAGGCACACAACCTGACGGAAGCAGCCCGGCAGGAAGCGGCAGCGTCAAACACCGTGACAGTAATGACAGTGGAACCGCAAATTGCAATTTCGGCAGTGGCACCTTTAACGGCTATATCTATGGTGTAGAGTTTGGCATCAACAACTATGGCGATAACGCAAACGACTGCAATACCGCAGACGATGAAGCCTGGCGTTTCCGTAACAGTGACTTCAACCCGTTATATTTTGATCCTGCCAAAACCTATGTCCCGTGGTCTGGTGTCGATGTCAACGGCAACCCGTTTATTGATGCACCTGTCACTGCTGCGCCCGCCGACCCTTACAACCCCGGCGGCGAAACAATCGACCTCACCCAGCACAATTCAAACTGGGGAGGTGGTACCGTGCGCTTCACCAGCGATCGCGACACCGATGGCAGCCCGGATGGCTTCCGGTATTACACCTGGACAGACACGGATGGCGACGGGCTGTTCGATGATGGTGAAGAAACCGAGCACCTGGTCAAAAATGAATCCGCCGCGATCCAGCAGAACTTCGCCAACTGGTTCAGCTATTACCGAAGCCGCCACCTGGTCGCCAAGGCTGCCTATGGACAGGTCATCGCATCCACCAATGCTGCACGCATGGGTCTTGTGACACTGCACAACAACAACAATGTCAATACTGCAATCAGCGCCATGAACAGTGATCCGGCCTCCGGCGCAAAGCGCACACTGCTGGATGCGCTCTATACCTTCCAGCCGAACAGCGGAACACCGCTACGTACAACACTGAACCAGGCCGGTCGCTATCTTGCCTGCGAAACAAATAATTTCTTCGGCACCTGCCCTGCTGTTGCGCCCAGTTCCGGAGGAGAATGTCAGCAAAACTTTACTGTCGCCATGACTGATGGATTCTATAACGGTGGATTTGACCTGACCGATAACGCCTCACCATCTGCCAGCAACGACAATGAAGACGGTAACGGAGACAGCAGCTGGGACGGAGCATCCTATGCCGATGCCCAGGGAGACACGCTGGCTGATATAGCCATGCACTACTACGAAACGGACCTGCGCTCAACGGTTACCGATGATGTGCCCACAGTAAGCGGCGTGGATGACAATGACGCACAGCACATGGTGACCTACACCATTGCATTCGGTGTAGACGGCACCTTGACCGCCATGCCACCCAACAAGACAGACGCCTTCGCCTGGCCAAGTCCTTTTGACAACACTGGCGGTCTCAGGGATGCCAGAAGGATCGATGACCTGCGTCATGCTGCCTGGAATGGCCGGGGCGAATTTCTGAGTGCCCAGAACCCGCAAGACCTGATCACCGGAATGCGCAGCGCACTGGGCTCTATTTCCGGCAGAACAGGTTCTTCAGCCTCTGTAGCCTTCAACTCCGGGTCACTCAGCACCAATTCGGAGATTTACCTGGCACTGTTCAACAGTGAAAAATGGAGCGGCGATCTGTTTGCATTTTCACTGGACCCCGTGACAGGTGATATCAGCAACTCAATCACATGGTCTGCTGCGACCCAGCTCGATGCCAGGAATATCACGTCAAACCCCAGAGTCATACTGACTTACGGCGACACGGACAACAATAACGTAGCCGATGAAGGCGTTGCACTGAACTGGGGCAATCTGACTTCCAGTCAGAAAAACGACTTCCGCACAAACTCAAGTGGAACGCTGGATAGCGAATCCACCGGCATGGCAAGACTCGGTTATATCAGGGGTGACAGGAACTGCGAACCCGCATCACCAGGCACCTGTAACTACAATACAGTGGCGCCGGCGTTTTCTACCAAAAGCCTGCGCGAACGCAACAGTCGGTTAGGCGACATCATGCATTCCGGCCCTGTTTTTGCCGGACGCCCGGAGTCAGGCTGGCCTGATATCGCCCCCTTCCCGACCACCAGCGGCAACACATACAGTGAATTTCAGACCAGCCAGGCTTCACGACAGGGTGTTATCTATGTGGGTGGCAATGACGGGATGTTGCATGCCTTCAATCAGGCTGATGGTGAGGAAATACTGGCTTATGTTCCCGGTCAGTTGTACTCGACAAATGCCGCTGAAGGTTTACATTACCTGACAGACCCAAACTACACCCATAGTTACTATGTAGACCAGACGCCCTCAATCGCTGATGCCTACATAAAAACCACGCCTACAGACAGCGTGAGCTGGAAAACCGTACTGGTTGGAAGCCTGCGTGGTGGTGGGCGCGGAATGTTCGCGCTGGATGTCACAAATCCATCCACTTTCTCGGAAAGCAGCAACACACCACAGAACATTGTCATGTGGGAATTCAACAATACGGATGAACCCGACCTCGGCTACACCTTCAGTCGTCCGTCTATCGTCCCGCTGGAAGGTTCCGGGGGAACGGTAGTATGGGCGGCTATTTTCGGAAATGGCTATAACGATACCGGTGACGGCGAAGCAAAACTGTTTGTCCTGTTTCTGGAAGGTGGCCTGGACGGAACATGGACTGTGGGTACTGACTATCTCGAAATCACTACAGGCGTTGGCGACACCAGCAACCGGAATGGCCTGGCCACACCCGCTGTTATCGATAGTGATAGCGATGGCTTCGCTGACCGGGTTTATGCCGGTGACCTGAATGGCAATATGTGGGCATTCGATCTGTCGGGGGCAAACACTACCAACTGGAAATCTGCCTACAAGGCCGGGGCAAACCCTGCGCCTTTATTTATCGCAGGCAGTAACCAGCAAATCACTACAACACCGGTAATTGTCCGCAACGAAAACCAGCCCACCTCGGCTACCAACAAGCCGAATACGCTGGTTATTTTCGGAACAGGGCAATATCTCACTACCGCAGACATCACCACGACTGATACACAGTCCATGTATGGCATCTGGGATTCGGGGACTGACTCTCTTGGTCGCAGCGACCTGGTTGAACAGACGATTTCAACGGGTATCTCGTCTGAAAGCGTGGTTGGGCGAACACTGACCGATGCACCTGTGGATTACACGGGATCGGACTATGGCTGGTACATGGACTTGCCTACTACCGGCGAGCGTTCCATCACGGACCCTGTCATTCGCGGAGACCTGGTGTTCTTCAACACGACCATTCCGGATGCGAACCCCTGTAACTTTGGCGGCACCGGGTGGTTGATGGTTGCAAAGTGGCTGAATGGAGGAAGACCGGATGCGGCCGCCTTTGACCTGAATGGCGACGGCACACTGGACAATCTCGATGAGATCGGAAGTGTGGGTGCTGCCGGCATCCAGGTAGACGGTCTTCCGACTGCCCCGTCCAACCTGGGTAACAAGCGATATGTCGCTACTACTGAAACCACAGGTGGTGACTCAATTGGCGTAACAGATATTGAAAAGGTTGATGGTCCCAATACAGGCCGTTTGTCATGGGAAGAAGTTGAGCTGTAGGGCCAACACAGGAGAGAACAGATGAAACGATTATTCACTCTATGCGGATTTATTCTTAGCCTCTCGCTTTTCGGCGTGACGCATGCCGGAAAGCTGCCTGGATATTATCCTGCAAACTTCCAGGGCACCGGCTTTATTGACCGGATTGATTTCGGTAGCGGAGAAATAGTGGTCAATGACTCATTGCTGGCGCTATCAGAAACTGCCACCGTTAACTCTCTGTCAAAAGCGGGGGATTCACTCGGACGGCTGAGCAAGGGTGTTCACATAGGCTACCGTTACGACAACATCGATGGCCTGAAAGTCATCACGACTATATGGCTGCTACCCGGAAATTATGGCCAGACAAGAGATTAAGGAGTAATTGAGATGCATAAACACTATGGATTTACGCTGATCGAACTGATGATTGTTATCGCCATCGTCGCTATTCTGGCCAGCATCGCCTACCCCTCCTACCAGGACCAGGTCCGCAAGTCACGGCGGGCAGACTGTGAGGGCTCGTTACTGGGTCTCGCGAACGCGATGGAACGCTTCCATACCGCCAACAATACTTTTGCAACGGCAACTATTGGCGCCGGAGCCGGTAACATTTTTCCGAACCAGTGCCCCATAGACGGGGGAACGGCCACTTATGACCTTACGATTGCTGCAGCCAGCGGTTCAGCCTATACGATTCAGGCCGCACCGACCGGCCCGCAAGCCACTGACAAGTGCGGAACACTGACCCTGACAAGCACGGGCCTTAAAGGTGTAACGGCAGCAACAGGCGGCCTCACTGCGGCTGATTGCTGGTAACCCTCAGCGCCTTTGGCATTGCAAAGGTAATCGTCTCTTCGCGGCCGGCCAGTTCCTGAACGCCGGCCGCACCCCATTCTTCAAGTCGACTGATCACTTCGCGAACCAGTACTTCGGGCGCTGAAGCGCCGGCTGTGACACCCACCTTTACCTCACCTTGCAACCAGCCAGGTTCTATCTGCCCGGGACCGTCGATGAGATAGGCTTTCACCCCTCGCTGCTCGGCCAGTTCGCGCAGGCGGTTTGAGTTGGAACTGTTGGGTGAACCAACGACCAGCACCAGGTCAACCTGTTCCGCCAACTGTCGCACGGCGTCCTGGCGGTTCTGGGTGGCGTAGCAAATGTCATTCTTGCGCGGTCCCTCGATTTCCGGGAAGCGCGCGCGCAACGCATCGATCACCTTTGCAGTGTCGTCAACGGAAAGCGTGGTTTGTGTCACGTAACTGAGATGAGTGCCATCACGAACGGACAGCTGTTCTACGTCATCAATAGTTTCCACCAGGTAGATCTGTCCGCCAGCAGAGGCATCATACTGACCCATGGTGCCTTCCACTTCGGGATGCCCCTCGTGTCCGATAAGGATACACTCCCGCCCATCGCGGCTGAAGCGTGTGACCTCCATATGCACCTTGGTGACCAGGGGACAGGTCGCGTCAAATACACGCAGACCTCGCAGACGCGCTTCTTCCTGTACGGCGAGCGACACACCATGCGCACTGAAGATCACGGTTCCGTCATCCGGCACTTTATCCAGTTCATCGACAAACACTGCCCCCCTTTCACGCAGGTTGCTGACAACATAGCGATTGTGCACAACTTCATGACGCACATAGATGGGTGCGCCAAAAAGTTCCAGCGCACGATTGACGATATCGATCGCCCGGTCGACGCCGGCGCAGAAGCCTCTTGGATTAGCCAGTAATACCTGCATAAAAATGTCCTGTCGGTCTGCTTTGGCTGATTATATCCACCTGCCGGGTTGTGCTGTGCTACTCCTCATCAAGTGGAGGGTATTCCACTTCGAGGATATCCACTTCGAAAACGATTTCCCGCCCGGCCAGTGGATGATTGAAATCAACGTTTACACGGTCGTTCATCACCTCCAGGACAGCACCTGGAATTTCCTGCCCGTGCGGGTCGGAGAAGCCGATAATCTGCCCCGGCTCTGGCGACATGCCGGCCGGGAAGGTGGCAAGATCCAGCCACCTGATCGCATCCTCGCGACGCGAACCGAAGGCCTGTCCCGGCATCAACGTCAATGTCTGCTGACTCCCGGCTCGCAACCCGAACAGCGCAAGTTCCAGCCCCTTGTCGAGGACGCCTTCACCCATCACAAAGGTTAGCGGCTCGTCACCAAAGCTGCTGTCGACTTCCATGCCATCCTTCAGTCGCAGGGCGTAATGCAGGGTTACACGACAACCTGCCGTAATCGACATTTCAGTCAGACTCCCGTCGTGCAAACAGGCTGTCCCAGATCAGCAACACGGCCCCGACTGAAATAGCCGAATCAGCGATGTTGAATGCAGGCCAGTAATACTGCTTATAATAAATCTGGATAAAGTCCACCACATGACCCAGCCACAAGCGATCGATCAGGTTCCCGACTGCACCGCCCAGCACCAGCGCCAATGCAACGGAAAGCAGTACCTGGTCCTGCTTCAGACGACGCAACCAGAGGGTCAAAAATACTGCCGCGCCTGCTGAAACAACCACAAAAAACCAGCGCTGCCAACCCGAGGCATCGCTCAGAAAACTGAAGGCCGCGCCCCGGTTATACAACAAGGTCAGGTTAAAAGAGGGGAAAACCGCCAACGGTTCTGCATACGTCAGAACGTTAACCGCCAATGATTTGGTAAGCTGGTCCAACACCACTACCAGCAGGGCAAGCGCGAGCCATTTCTTCACATCGATATCCGGGCGTCAGGCAAAACGCCGCGGCTCCCCGTCGCCATCGACATTTTCAATACAACGACCACAGAGTTCGGGGTGCTGACTGCTGGAACCCACGTCCTCCCGATGGTGCCAGCAACGCACACACTTGGCGTAAGCTGATGGTGTAGTCCGAATACCGAGTTTCGCACCGTCAAGATCAATAGCTATAGCTCCCTCAGGTTGCTCTTCAAGCGGATGTAACCGCGCATAGGACGTGATCAGCACAAAACGCAGCTCATCTTCAAGACGACCCAGCTTCTCCAGCCAGTCATTGTCACAGTACAGGTCAACCTCGGCGTCAAGCGACGAACCGATATCGCCCGCGACGCGCAGTTTTTCCAGTTCCTTGCCGACCGCTTCTCTCAAAGCCAGCACATCCTGCCAGTAGTCCATACTGAAGCGCGCAGTATCCTCACCTCCCGCTGTAAACATTTGCGGCAACTCTGCCCAGGTGGACAACAACACGGATGAATCACGCTCACCCGGGATATTGCGCCAGATTTCCTCGGCGGTGAAACTCAGTATCGGCGCCAGCCAGCGTGTCAGCGCTTCCACGATGTGGTACATCGCCGTCTGTGCTGACCGCCTTGCCACACTGTCGGGCCGGGTGGTGTACTGGCGGTCCTTGATAACATCGAGATAAAAACCACCCAGATCACTGGCACAGAAGTTATGTGCCTTCTGGTAGATATGATGGAACTCATAGGCTTCGTAGGCGTTTGTCACCTCGTCCTGCAACTGTTCTGCACGTGCGACAACCCAACGATCCAGCATCAGCATGTCGGCTGGTTCCAGAAGGTGCTTCACCGGATCGAAACCATTGAGATTGGCAAGCAGGAAACGCGCTGTATTGCGCATGCGCCGGTAGGCATCTGCCGTCCGTTTGAGAATCTCGTCCGACACATTCATTTCATTTCGGTAGTCGGTTGCAGCAACCCACAGGCGCAGGATGTCCGCTCCCAGACTGTTGACCACCTTCTGCGGCGCAACGACATTGCCCTTTGACTTGGACATCTTCTGACCCTTTGCATCCACGGTGAAGCCGTGGGTCAGCACCTGTCGGTAAGGCGCCTTGCCATGCATGGCCACAGATGTCAGCAGGGATGACTGGAACCAGCCACGGTGCTGGTCCGAACCCTCCAGGTAAAGGTCTGCGGGAAAACCAAGTTCTTCCCGTCGCTCCAGCACGCACTGGTGAGTGGTTCCTGAATCAAACCAGACATCGAGAGTATCGGTCACCTTGTCATACTGTTCCGCCTCATCGCCCAGTAAATCGGTTGCATCCATTTCAAACCAGGCATCGATGCCATGACGTTCCACACGCAGTGCAACCTCCTCGATCAGTCGGGCCGTATCGGGATGGAGCTCACCGGTTTGTTTGTGCGTGAACAGCGCAATCGGGGCACCCCAGGTTCGCTGCCGGGAAATACACCAGTCGGGTCGACCCTTCACCATACCTTCAATACGCGCCTGCCCCCAGTCGGGCATCCACTCCACGCCTGCTATTGCCTTCAGTGCAGCCTTGCGCAAACCGTTCTGTTCCATACTGATAAACCACTGCGGCGTGGCGCGGAATATGATCGGTGTCTTGTGTCGCCAGCAGTGCGGATAACTGTGTCGTAATGCCTCGACGTGCACCAGGGCACCCTTTGCTTTCAGTACATCGATGACATCGTCATTGGCGGAAAACACATGCTTCCCGGCAAACAATTCCGTGCCTTCGAGGAAAACGCCGTTTGCACCCACCGGGTTGTCAACCGGAATCCCGTAGCGCTGACCGACCACGTAATCGTCCTGGCCATGTCCCGGCGCGGTATGCACGGCACCGGTTCCGGCTTCGGTCGTCACATGCTCACCGAGGATCATCGGCACTTCGCGATCATAGAAAGGATGAGCGAGCTTCAGATGCTCAAGATCCGCACCTTTGCAATAAGCCAGCACCTTGTACTGGTCACAGTCGTATCGCAGCATGGCATCCTTTAACAATGCCTCGGCAAACAACACGCGCTCGGTGCCATGGCCCAGATCAGCCTGCACCAGCGCATAGTCCAGCTCGGGATTGACAGACACCGCGCGGTTGGCCGGCAGGGTCCAGGGTGTCGTTGTCCAGATCACGACCGACACAGGACCCTCGCCCTTGTGCCCTTCCGGGTGATGGCAACGCGCCAGCAGGGCTTCCTCATCCAGCACCGGAAAACGTACGTCGATAGCCGGCGAGGTCTTGTCTTCATATTCCACTTCAGCTTCAGCCAGCGCCGAACCGCAATCCGTACACCAGTGTACCGGCTTGTAGCCTTTATTCAGGTGACCCGCCGCGATAATACGTCCGAGCGCACGAATGATATCTGCCTCGAAAAGATAGTCCATGGTGAGGTAGGGATTGTCCCAGTCACCCATCACTCCCAGCCGGATAAAGTCCTTACGCTGACCATCGACTTGCTTGCGCGCATAGTCGCGACACTTTGAACGAAAGGTCGGCGCATCCACCTTGCGCCCTACCTTGCCAACCTTCTTCTCGACATTCAGCTCGATGGGTAACCCGTGACAATCCCACCCCGGCACATAGGGCGCATCGAAGCCGCTCAAAGCCTTGCTCTTTACAATGATGTCTTTAAGGATTTTGTTAACCGCATGACCGATATGAATATCCCCGTTGGCGTAGGGAGGACCATCGTGCAGCACGAACTTCGGCCGCCCCTTACCCTGCGACCGCAGGCTGGCATAGAGATCGATTTCATCCCAGTATTTCAGCATTTCCGGCTCGCGGTTGGCGAGGTTCGCCTTCATCGGGAAGGCCGTTTTCGGAAGATTCAGGGTGTCTTTATAGTTACTCACTCGTACGCTCGCTCGCTGAAAAACTGTCGCGCCTGTTCGGCGTCCTGTTGTATCTGTTGCTTCAGCGCCTCGAACGACTCAAATTTCTTTTCGTCGCGAAGCTTGCTGCAAAACTCGACTCCCACGTAATGCCCGTAGATGTCCCGGTCAAAATCGAACAGGTGCGTTTCCAGCACCGTTTCGTTTCCACATACGGTTGGCCGTGTCCCGAGGTTGGCGACACCTTCCAGCGTCTGGCCCTCAAAACCGTGCACACGCACGGCAAACACCCCGCGTACCGGTGACACTGCGCGGTGCAGTCGCACATTGGCCGTTGGAAAACCGATGGTACGACCGCGCTGCTGACCCGGAGCAACCCGCCCGCAAATCGTGTAGGGCCTCCCCAGCAACTGCTCTGCCTTGCCCAGTTCACCGGCGGCCAGCGCTTCGCGGATACCCGTACTACTCACGCGCTCACCAGCTTCTGCCAGTGTATGTGTGCTGACAACTTCAAAGCCATGCTGCTGGCCGGCCTGCTGTAAAAAGGCAAAGTCGCCGCTGCGACCCTTACCGAAACGAAAGTCATCACCGATCACCAGGTGCCGCACACCCAGCCCATCTACCAGGATGTCTTTTACAAAGGCATCGGCATCGCGTTCCGCGAGCCGCTGGTCAAAGCGCAGACAGACCACCTGCTCGACACCCAGCTCATGAAACCGGGTCAGCTTGTCACGCAACCTCATAAGACGGGCAGGCGCTGTATCCGGTGAAAAATATTCCTGCGGTGTCGGTTCGAATACCATCACCGTAGCGGGCAACTGTAGTTCACCTGCACGTGCGTGTAACTGGTTCAGCACCGCCTGGTGGCCGCGATGTACACCATCGAAGTTGCCGATCGTCAGCGCGCAGCCGCGCGGCGCGGCAGGCATATTGTGAAAGCCTCGTATCAGTCGCATCAGTTTACACAAAACCACGGATTATAATGATCACACGCGTCATGTCATGGATTGCCGGTTGCTTTATCCACCGGGGCACGGAAGGTGGACAACTTTACACCCGCCAGTCGCAGTGTCAGCAGGTAGCTGGCCACCCCGGCGAGGATCCACACACCGAGCTGAGTAACACGGCCAATCCCGTCCAGGCCCGACCATTGCAGCTTGTCCGGCATGCCGAAATTGACTACTGCGGCCATCACCGCAACACCCATGGTGATCTGCATCAGTAATCGTGGCCAGCCCGGTTGTGGCCGGTAGGCCCCGGCACGCTGCAACGCTGTAAATAACAGCGCGGCATTGAGCCAGGCCGACAGCGCTGTTGCCAGCGCCAGCCCGGCGTGTGCGCCGGGAATTTTCAGCAGAACCAGCGGCACCACGAACAACACATTCATGACCATATTGGCAATCATGGCCCGTATGGCGATCTTCACCGGCGTTACCGTGTCCTGGCGCGAGTAGAACGTCGGTGCCAGCACCTTGGTCAGCATAAATCCGGGCAGGCCGATCCCGTAAGCCAGTAATGCAAGTGTCGTCATATCGACATCGCTGCCCGCAAAATCGCCATGTTCAAACAGTGTCGACAGTGCCGGGCGTGCCAGCAACATCAGCCCCACCATGGCCGGCACACCGATCAGCAGCACCCAGCGCAGACTGGCATCAACGATGTGGGCGAACTGTTCACTCGACCCACTCGCGTGCGCGCGCGACAGCACCGGCAGAATAACCGTCGCCAGCGCAATGCCAAAAACCCCGAGCGGGAACTCCACCAGCCGGTCGGCATAGTACAACCAGCTAACGCTGCCGGTAATCAGGAAGGACGCCAGCAGGGTATCGAACAGCAGGTTGATCTGCGACACCGAAGAACCAATGATGCCCGGTAGCATCAGCTTCATGATTTTTTTTACACCCGCATTACCCGCACCCCAGCGTGGCCGTGGTAACAGGCGAATACGCGCCAGCGACGGTAACAGGAAGGCCAGTTGAACAAAACCCGCCACAAAAACACCCCAGGCCACCCCCACCATGGGTTCGTCCAGCTGTGGCGATATCAGCAACGCCGCGGCAATCAGAATCACATTCAGCCACACCGGCGTGAAAGCCGCCGCCGCAAATCGCCCGTAACTGTTCAAAATACCCGCAGCAAAAGCGACCAGCGCCATGAACAGGAGATAGGGAAAGGTGAACCTCAGCATGTAGGCCGTCAGATCAAACTTTTGCGGGTCCGCCCAGAACCCCGGCGCAAATACGGTCACCAGCGCCGGGCTGGCCAGCACCCCGACCAACACCAGCAAGCCCAGCATACCGAGCATGGTGCCAGCCACATAATCCACCAGCGCCTGTACTTCGCCATGCTCGCGCTGCGTCCGATATTCTGACAGAACAGGCACGAACGCCTGCGAAAATGCGCCTTCTGCAAATAAACGGCGGGTAAAATTCGGGATCTTGAATGCGACGAAGAAAGCATCCATTCCCGCTGTAACGCCGAAACGTGCCAACACCACGTCGCGTGCCAGACCCAGTACCCGGGAAACCAGTGTCATTGCGCCAACCACGGCCGTACTACGGAGCATTTTTCCGCTCACAAAAGCCCTCCCCGAAGGGCGAAATGATTGACAAATCGAGCGGATTTCCGCATAGTGCCCGGCTCTTCGGAACCAGGAACAGGAGAAAGATTTTGGCAAATTCGGCCCAAGCCCGTAAACGCGCCCGCCAGGCAGAGAACCGCCGCCAGCGCAATGCAAGCCAGCGCTCCATGCTGCGCACCTACATCAAGAACGTCGCCAAGGCGGTCGCCGCCGGTGATGCGGAAGGCGCCCAGGCGGCCTACCAGAAGGCTGTACCGGTCATCGACAAGTCTGTCGGCAAAGGCCTCATTCACAAGAACAAGGCTGCTCGCCAAAAGAGCCGTCTTGGTCAGCACGTCCGCGCGCTGCAAAGCTGATTGCGGATTGTTACCTGGTTCCGAAAGCCGGTCTCTGACCGGCTTTTTTAATGCCCCTGGAAAACTCAAAGCAGCACCAGATTGTCACGGTGAATTAACTCCGGCTCATCGACGTAGCCCAGCAACTGCTCAATCTGTTCCGTGGTGCGCCCCATGATGCGGCGCGCTTCGTCAGACGTATAGTTCACCAGGCCACGCGCCACAGGCCGACCTTGGGAATCAACACAACTTACCAGCTCACCGCGCCGAAAACTTCCCTCAACGGCTGACACACCGACCGCCAGCAGACTGGAACCGGACTCTCTCAGTACGCGCGCAGCACCCGCATCCAGCGTCAGCGAACCTTTTGACTGTAACTGACCCGCCAGCCACTGCTTACGTGATGCCAGTCGACCACTGGCCGGCAACACCAGCGTACCCAGGCCATCGCCGGATGCCATTCTTTCCAGTACCCGTTCTTCGCGCCCCGAAGCAATCCAGGTCGCAGCACCGGAACGGGCTGCCAGCTCGGCAGCCGCAACCTTGGTCGCCATACCGCCGCTACCCAGCCCGCTGCTACTGGTGCTTCCCGCCGCAGCCCTGAGAGCCGTGTTGCCGGCCTCTGCCTCACTGATCAACGCTGCCCCGGGATTTTGTCCAGGGTCACTGTCGTAGACACCGGCCTTGTCCGTCAGTATCACCAGTAAATCCGCCTCGACCAGATTGGCCACCAGCGCTGCCAGCGTATCGTTATCACCGAAACGCAGCTCGTCAAAGGCCACCGTATCGTTTTCATTGACCACCGGAACAACACCCAGCTCCAGTAGCTTGCGTAGCGTGCTGCGGGCATTCAGGTAGCGGGTGCGATTGACAAGATCATCGTGGGTCAACAGGACCTGAGCGGTGTGCAGACCATGTGTCTGAAAATGCGATTCCCAGGCCTGAACCAGCCCCATTTGACCGACGGCTGCCGCCGCCTGCTGGGCAACCAGTTGATGTGGGCGCTGCGTCCAGCCGAGCCGGTTCATCCCCTCCGCGACCGCACCGGATGACACCAGCACCAGCTCGCACCCCTGTTCCCGCAGCACATTCATCTGATCGACCCAGCCTGCGATGGCATCGCGATCCAGTCCTGCGCCGTTGTTGGTCAGCAGCGCGCTGCCAATCTTGACCACCCAGCGCCTGTGGTCTGCCTTGCCGATAGCTTGTCGACGGGAATCACTCATCAGGTTCTACAGTTTCCGCATCCTCTTTGGCCGCCTGCCGGCGCGCCTCGATCACATCCATGATAGCGAACACCAGCTCGCGCGTTCCCAGCTTCGCCAGTGCGGAAATTTGAAATACCGGCCCCTGCCAGTCGAGCCGCTCAACAATGTCGCGGCACAGCACCTCGCGTTCATCATCCGGTACCATATCGATTTTATTCAACACCAGCCAGCGTTCGCGTTCGCCAAGCTCTGCACTGAATTTTTCCAGTTCGTGCGCAATGGTTTTGACATCCTCAACCGGGTCGCTGCCATCCAGCGGCGCCACATCGACAAGGTGCAGCAACAGCCCGGTACGTGACAGGTGCTTGAGGAACTGAACCCCCAGGCCCGCACCTTCCGCTGCACCTTCAATCAGGCCCGGAATATCCGCCACCACAAAACTTCGATGTGCTTCCACACGCACTACGCCGAGGTTCGGGTATAGCGTTGTAAAGGGGTAATCCGCCACCTTGGGTTTGGCCGACGAAATCGAACGAATCAGCGTCGACTTCCCCGCGTTGGGCTTGCCAAGCAGACCAATGTCCGCCAGCAACTTCAACTCAAGACGCAATGCACGGTGCTCACCCGGTGTTCCCGGTTTCGATTCACGCGGCGCACGGTTGGTGGAACTCTTGTAGCGCAGATTGCCCAGCCCGTGAAAACCACCCCGCGCCACCAGCAGACGCTGGCCGTCTTCCACCAGGTCGCCCATTAACTCTTCGGTGTCTTCCTCACGCCCCAGGGCGCCTTCTGCCCCAGGGCACCCTCTCGGGCTACCGCCCTCTCCTTGTCGCGTGTCGCTCACCTTGTACACCAGCGTGCCGACCGGTACCTTGATAATGCAGTCTTCGCCCGCCTTGCCGGTACAGTTACGACCGCGCCCGTTCTCGCCGCGTTGCGCCTTGAAACGCCGCTCAAATCGAAAATCCGCCAGCGTATTGAGACCACTGTCCGCCACCATCCAGACACTGCCGCCGTCACCGCCGTCGCCACCGTCAGGGCCACCAAGGGGAATGTATTTCTCGCGGCGAAAGCTGACCGCACCGTTCCCTCCGTCACCGGCTCTTACATCAATTGTGGCTTCATCAACAAATTTCATAATTTCAATATACCGGGTTTATCCGTCGTAGCCACCTGAAAACCCCGTCATTGCGATGCCTCGACCCGAAGGGTGAGGTACCCATAATGAACCCCGCAGGGGTTCTTTGGGCGCAGCGCGGCAATCTCCCAAGGGCTGGCACAGACTGAAAAAATTGCCGCGCTGCGCTCGCAATGACGCGCCTGAAAGACTTGCATAAAAAAGCCCCGTACCAGGACGGGGCTTTTCAACGAGACCGGAAATCGGTCAGGAAGTAACCACGTCCACAAATTTGCGGTTCTTCGGGCCGCGGGTCACGAACTTCACCGCACCGTCCGCCTTCGCGAACAGAGTGTGGTCGCGGCCGCAGCCCACGTTCACACCAGGATGGAAGTGGGTGCCGCGCTGACGCACGATAATATTTCCTGCCGCCACACTCTCGCCGCCATAGCGTTTCACGCCCAGGCGTTTGGATTCTGAATCGCGTCCGTTACGCGTACTACCACCGGCTTTTTTATGTGCCATTTTGCGCTTACCTCAAACTCAGGCAGAGATGCCTGTAATTTCCAGTTCAGTATAGGCCTGACGATGGCCCTGTCGTTTCATATGGTGCTTGCGACGCTTGAACTTGATGATTTCCACCTTGGCGCCGCGGCCATGGGCCTTTACCTCGGCCGTGACCTTGCCACTCTCCAGAACCGGTGCACCGATCTTGATATCGTCACCATCGACAACCATCAACACCTTGTCCAGCTCTACAGAATCGCCTTCAGCAACGTCAAGTTTCTCCACACGGAGCTTGTCGCCCTGGCTTACACGGTATTGTTTACCGCCAGTCATAATTACCGCATACATTGCTGAATCTCCAAATCACAGCGTCCGAAAGAGGCGCAATTCTACGGATTCCCGGGGTTTGCGTCAAACTAGATCGTTTCTGGTACCATGCGCCCCTGCCGGTTAGACTTGCCGGTACGGTATTGCCAGGCGGCCATTCGACACGTATTCTACGCATCATGCAGGAATTACTTAAAAAACAAAGCACTTACATGGATATCGAAGATATCCGCGTGCTGGTGCGTGACGACATCAGTGCAGTGAATGCACTGATCCTGAAGCGGCTGCAATCGGATATCGCCCTGATCAATGAACTGGGGCGCTATATTATCAATAGTGGTGGCAAGCGTCTGCGTCCGTTGCTGGTACTTTTGTCCGCCCGCGCCTGTGGCTACCAGGGCCAGCACCATACCGAACTGGCAGCGGTGATCGAGTTTATTCATACCGCCACGCTACTGCACGATGATGTCGTAGATGCCTCCGATTTACGCCGTGGCAATGAAACCGCAAATGCAATCTGGGGTAACGAAGCCGCCGTGCTGGTCGGTGATTTCCTCTACTCGCGTGCTTTCGAAATGATGGTCGGCGTGGACAGCATGAAGGTGATGGGGATTCTTTCCACCACGACAAACATTATTGCGGAGGGAGAGGTATTACAACTTCTCAATTGCCACGACCCGGACACCAGTGAGGACCGCTATCGCGAGGTGATCCGTTACAAGACCGCCAAACTGTTCGAGGCTTCGTCACGACTCGGCGCTGTACTGGGCAATCGGTCCGCTGCTATCGAACAGGCCATGGCACGCTACGGCATGCACCTGGGCACCGCTTTTCAACTCATCGACGACGCCCTCGATTACGGCGCATCCAACCAGGATATCGGCAAAAATGTCGGCGACGACCTGGCCGAAGGCAAGCCAACCCTGCCACTTATTCACGCCATGAAACACGGCACACCGGAGCAGTCGAAGGTCATTCGCAAGGCTATCGAAAATGGTGGTCTGGAGCACATCGACACGGTCATGGACGCCATTGAATCGACACAGGCCATCGCGTACACTGCGCAGTCCGCGCAACACGAGGCGGACCTGGCCATCGAGGCACTGGCGGAAATCCCGGCCAGCCCCTACAAAGAGGCCTTGTACGGACTCGCCGAATTTTCGGTGAACCGGAGTTACTAAATCGGGGCGTAGCGCAGCCTGGTAGCGCACTTCGTTCGGGACGAAGGGGTCGGAGGTTCAAATCCTCTCGCCCCGACCAAATCTTCCAAAACAGATTCGGTCGGTTATGGAAACCGGTAACAAGCAACATCTCAATGCACCCCGCGCCGAGAGCGGGGTTTTTATTGCCTGCTCAATCCCACTCCGCCACACTTTTCAAAATAATCAGCTCGCCTTGCAAGGCCGGGAACGACAAAAGATCTTTATCCGACCCAAAACGGTCAGACCCCGTCATTGCGAGGATGGAAATTACTTGTTCACCCAATCACGAAATTGATCGATCACTTCTCTGAGTTGATTGTCTGGAAGGCAGTAGTAGACAAATGGCCCGTTTCGCTCCGGTCTAACCAGACCGGCCTCCCGCAGGATACGGAGATGAAACGAAACGTTAGTCTGGCTCAGGCCGGTAACTTTCACGATGTCGGTAACAGGTCGACATTCCAGACCAAGGCTCGTCACGATCCGCAGTCGATTAGGTTCTCCAAGTATTTTCAGGACCTTACTGAGGCTGTTGATCTCTTTCTTCTTGTATGCGTTAATACTCATATGTGTATATGCTCATATGTGTGAGTGCTTACCCACTGAATGGTCGTTGAATAACAGGCGGCTGTCAAACAGGACATTGAGATGAACAAAGACAAGTTTTTTCCGGCAACAATTATGCCCGATAAAGACTGGTGGCATGCGTTATGGCCAAATCCGGAGATGGTAATACGTGATGTCGGTATCGCAGCAGGTATGCGTACAGTGGATCTGTGCTGTGGAGACGGATATTTCACGCGGCCCATGTGTGAGCTATCAAGCCAGGTTTATGGTCTGGATCTGGATGCAGATTTATTGGGTCAGACAGAAACTGCATGTTGTACGTACAGTAACTTTCAATCGATCCTCGGTGATGCGCGCGACCTGCCGCAGTTGATCGATGGTTTGGTCGATTTTGTGTTTATGGCTAACACGTTTCATGGCGTACCCGAGCAAGACAGGCTCTCCAGGGCAATTAACGAAACGCTGAATGAGGCGGGTCGTTTCGCGGTGATAAACTGGTACCGACGACCACGTGAGGAAACCACGGTACTTGATCAGCCCAGAGGCCCGGATAAGGAACTGCGTATGCAGCCAGAAGACGTTCAGCAGATTGTAGAACCTGCGGGGTTCATGCTTGAGAAAATTATTGATGTCGGCCCCTACCATTACGGTGCCGTATTCATTAAATCCGGCAAAAGTCAGGGGTAGCCTATGAGTTCCTGTGACGAAACAAAGATGCAGACGGAACTGATCGCTCTCTATACAAAGCTGGCAGAAAAGCCGGATTCTGACTTTGGTTGGAGCAAAGGCAAAGCCAATGCGCGTCAGTTAGGTTATTCAGACGCATGGCTGGATCAGCTGCCCGATGTGGTGTGGGAATCATCAGCCGCTGTTGGTAATCCGTTCAAGCTGGGTGAAATTGGCCCAGGACAGACTGTGGTTGATATTGGCTGTGGGGCAGGTGCAGATGCCTGTGTGGCCGCTTTACTTGTGGGGGACATGGGCAAGGTTATCGGTGTTGACTGCACTCCGGCAATGATAGACAAGTCACGAGATAACGCCCGGCACGCTGCACTGGATAACATTGAGTTCCATGAGGCCGATATCGCCAATCTGGCCATTGCAGATAACTCCGTTGATGTTGTTATCTCTAACGGGGCTATTAACCTTTCTGAGAATAAAGACAAGGTATTCCAGGAGCTGTATCGTATCCTGAAACCCGGCGGTCGTTTGCAGATTGCTGATATGGTACGTGAATCAGAAGACTGTTGCAGCGCTGTCTCTGATGCAGAATCATGGGCCGACTGCATTCAGGGAACATTACCGGCCGACAAATTATTGGAAATTATTACCAACGCTGGTTTCATTGATGCAGAACTTGTAGAACTGACAGGTTACAGAACATCTGCAAGTACTAATGGTGCGCTTTTTCGAGCGTTACATCCTTGAATGCAAATGCCCGGAGTTGGCTGCTGACTCAACCGGTCATTGATAGATTTGCACAGAGCAAGTCCCGGGCGGGGTGGTTTTTCGCCGGCGTCGGTGCAGCCGAGCATCGCAGACATTTTGCGATCAAGCGAGCGACTGTCTGAGCGGTTTGCGCGTCAGCGCAGACCGCGAGTTTCGCGAGCGCGCAACATGTCGAGAAGCGCAGGGGACCCGCGTAGCGGGCAAACCGTTGCCGGCGAAAAACCACCCCGCCCGGGACGATTGAAACCACCGGTGAAGAGCCTGATGGAGATTGCCGCGTCGCTGCGCTTCTCGCAATGACGAGTAGGCCGGAAACGGTCGCTTGCCTCCTACCCGGCGCCCTGGCACGCTGCTTCATCCAGCAGAACATCGACACCTGCCGGGCATGCCAGCCGTGACACGGGTATATCCGCTCCCTGCTTCCAGCGGCGAACGGCGTCGCGCTTGGCCGCTCCCGTGACCAGCACGCAGATCGCATATGTATCACACAGGGCGCGAAACGTCAGGCTGACCCGTTCAGGTGGTGGTTTGGGAGCATCAAAAACAGGTATGACCAGGCGGTCATCCGGAACCGCATGGCCGGGAAACAGACTGGCGGTGTGACCGTCCTCACCGATCCCCAGCAATACCAGGTCGAAGGGCCGTTCGGTTGTGATCAGTTTCTCGTAGCTATCAGCCGCACGTTGCGGGCCCAGCTCGGCGGGCATGGGGAAAACCTGCTCCGCAGGAATCGGCACATGCGCCAGCCAGGCCTGTTGCGCCATAACGCTGTTACGTTCCGGGTGATCGACCGGCAGGCAGCGTTCGTCGCCGAACCAGACAAACCAGCGCGACCAGTCGGTGTCGAAGTCTTTCAGTCCGCGGTACACCTGCTCAGGGGTCGTGCCGCCAGCCAGTACGATGACAAACCGGCCGCGTGCAGCGATGGCCTGTTGTGCAGCATCCTGTATCCGCAGGCGCGCCTGTGCGGCAACCGTATCGGCATCGGGAAAACACCGCCAGCGCAGGGAACCCGTCATTCAGTGCTTGTTCATTCTGTCGACGTAGGCCATGCCCAACGCCGACACGACAAAGGTAAGATGAATAATCACGAACCACATCAGCTTGTCATTGCTGATATGGGTGGCGTTCATGAAGGCCTTGAGCAGGTGAATCGAAGAGATGGCGACAATGGACGCCGCCACTTTCTGTTTGAGCGATCCGGCATCCAGCTTGCCGAGCCAGGAAAGCTTTTCGGTAGTATCATCAACGTCGATCTGTGAAATGAAGTTCTCGTAGCCACTGAACATCACCATGATCAGCAAACCGCCGACCAGCGCCATATCGACAAGGGACAGCACCAGCAATACCAGGTCGGACTCGGACATACTGAAAACCAGTGGCAACGCGTGTATCACCTCCTGGAAAAACTTCGCACCGAGCAGGAACAGTGCAACACTTAGGCCGATATAGACCGGCGCAAGTACCCAGCGGCTGGCGTAAAGCAGGCTTTCAAACATCCGTTCCACTGATTTGATCCTTTTTAGGTTCGTATTGCGCAGCATTGTAACGCCATAGCGGGTTCGATGAGCAATACAGCCGGTTTTTTACATGACTGTCCAGTCAGGTGAAACAATTGTCCGGATCAGATGCCTTCGCTGGAAAACACCACATTCAGGTATACCGCCCGGCCCTGGGTTTTAAAACCACCGGCGGTCTGATAGTCCTTGTCGAAGGCATTTTCCAGACGCCCGCGAACGGTCAGGTTCCTGTTGATCAATTTGCTGACATTCAGGTCCAGCACACTGTAACCGCCCAGCACTGTGTTGGAAAATGCAGAATCCTCGCGCTCACCCGTGGTCAGAAACTGGCCGCCGATCTGCCACGGACCCAGACGGTAATCCAGCGTGGCAGAAAAACTCTTTTTGGCACGCCGCGCCAGCTGCTCTCCGGTATTGCGATCTTCCGGATCCTGGTATGTCGCAGAAACATGGCCTGACCAGTCACCCATTGCATAACGATACTCGACCTCAACACCACGAATACGCGCCTCATCGACATTGACGTTCTGACCCGGAACGGGGCCGAGAAAACCGTCGGGATCGACAAAGCTGATCAGGTCATCGATTTCATTCTGGAAAGCCGTAACAGATATCTGCTGGCCGGTATCGATATGGTGTTTAACGCCCATTTCATAGTTCGTGGATTTCTCGGGATCAAGTCCTGCATTTCCGCCGAAACCGAACAGGTCAAAGAAACTCGGCGCCTTGAACCCCGTACCGACACTTGCATAAACGCTGGTACTGTCAGTGAAGCGGTAGCCCAGCGTAGTATTCCACGTGGTCTCGTTACCGAATATTTCATCATCGGTGTAGCGTGCCGCCAGCAGCAGACTGGTATTACCCAGGACTATCTGATCCTGCCCGAACACCGCCCTGATATTCTTGTCTTCTTTCACCACCGTACCAAAACTCGCCGAGTCGACATTTTCATTGGCCAGATAAGCACCAACTGTCAGCAACTGCGCCTCCCCGATTTGCACATCGTTCTGCCAGTCTGCCGCCCAGCGTGCAGTTGCCGAAAGGTCGCTGGACTGATTCTGCTCGAGACGGTCTGCGGTGTAACTCAGCCTGAGCGTACTGCTCCAGATGTCAGCCGGGTTGGCGGACAAGGTCACTGCAGTGACGCGGTTGCTGTAGTCCTGGTCGAGGGGTGCCGCAAAAAAATCGTAATACTCGGTTTTTCCCTTGCTGGCCCAGGTACTGAACGCCATATCGACTGCGCCGAGATCCGCACCGAAATCAAAATCCAGCGACATGTTGCTATAACCCCGGTCACCCGTTGCACTGATAAGCGTCTGGTAACCGTCGGTTCCCTGAAAGGACAAGCCGGCACTGGCGCGGAATTTATCTCCTGTCCCCGCTACCCGCGCATCCCCACGCACAGTGTTGTTGGTGCCGACACCAAAACTTCCACTCTGGCTGACACCTGCGGTTGGCTTGCGGGTAAATATCTGTATCACACCACCGATTGCCTCGGATCCATACAGGCTGGAACGCGGTCCACGGACAACTTCGATACGTTCGATCATTGCCGGGTCGATATTCTGCCAGGCCGCACTGCCAACCGTGGCATCGTTCACCTTCACGCCATCAATCAGCAACAGCGTGTGGTTACTCTCGGCACCACGAATAAAGACCGATGTCTGCTGGCCCGGACCACCGCTGCGGCCGATATCGACACCGGCAAGAAAACGCAATAACTCGGCCACATCATTGGCCTGTGCGCGCTCGATTTCAGCGCGGTGGATGACCTGTACCGAAGCCAGGGCTTCATTGGCCGTTTGCGCTGTTCGGGTTGCAGTCACCACCACGGTATCGCCGTTGACAGTTTCGGCCGCTACTGGTTGTGACGAAGGAAATAGCGCGAACAGCATCAGTGCAGATGCAGCGCAGGATAACGGGGTTGAAACGGATTGCTCGATACCGGACATGTTGTTCTCCGAATTTGTGTTGCACCACCCGTGCAACTGAAATGAGTTGAACGCGCAGGACCAATCCGGGATCGGGAATATGACTACAGCAGCCAGACACACCGACACCTTGCTCGCCCCACGCGGCAGGTTGTCTCAGTCAGGCCGGTCTCCGGACTCGTGAGCGGCGATTGCCGGCAGGTTGCCTTCCCGCGCATCCTGCGCAGTGGCGTTTAAACCTGTCTGTACTCACTTACCGTTGCGGGGGCAGTGCCGGAATTGCTGTAAACAGCGCACCGGCTTCCCGTTTCACTTTCGCGCAGACCACGCGAAAAGCACCTGATGAACGGCGCGGGACTTTAAGGCAGTGGCTTGTGGCAGTCAATGTTTGTTTCCAGCAGGCAAAAAAAAGCCCCGGCCACCGCAGGGGTGAACCGGGGCATTGGCAGCCGGAACTAGCGGTCGTATTCCGGCGTTGCGGAAACGTGGTGAATACTGAGATCTGCACCCTGGTATTCCTGTTCCTGGTCCAGACGCAGCCCCATCACAACCTTGATGCCACCGTAAACAACAAGTCCACCAATCAGCGCAACCGAAATGCCCAGCGCGGTGCCGACCAGCTGTGCGGAAAAACTCACACCACCCAGCCCACCCAGCGCCGTGCTGCCGAATATGCCACAGGCAATACCGCCCCAGGCCCCACACAGGCCGTGCAAGGGCCAGACGCCCAGTACATCATCGATCTTCCAGCGATTCTGGGTCAGCGTGAACAGCCACACGAACATGGCACCGGCAACCAGACCGGTCGCCAGTGCGCCGAGCGGGTGCATGACATCTGAGCCGGCGCATACGGCAACCAGGCCGGCCAACGGGCCATTGTGTACAAAACCCGGGTCATTCTTGCCGGCAAACAACGCGGCGAGAATGCCACCGACCATTGCCATCAACGAATTTCCGGCCACCAGCCCACTGACAGCATCGATGGTCTGAGCGGACATCACATTAAACCCGAACCAGCCGACGGACAGTATCCAGGCACCGAGTGCGAGGAAGGGGATGCTGGATGGCGGGTGTGCCGTCATCTGCCCCTCCTTGTTGTATCGCCCGTGCCGGGCGCCCAGCAGCAGAACCGCCATCAGCGCAATCCACCCGCCCATGGCATGAACCACCACCGATCCGGCAAAATCGTGGAATGCGTAGCCAAAACTGGCCTCGATCCAGTCCTGGACACCGTAGTTACCATTCCAGACGATACCTTCAAAAAACGGGTAGACCGCTGCAACCAGTATAAAAGTGGCCAGCAGTTGCGGGTTGAAGCGCGCACGCTCTGCAATGCCACCGGAGATAATCGCGGGAATGGCGGCCGCAAACGTAAGCAGGAAGAAGAACTTGACCAACTCGTAACCGTGTTTCTCGGCCAGCACGTTGGCGCCGGAAAAGAAGTCCACACCGTAGGCCACACTGTAGCCGATGAAGAAATAGGCGATAGTGGACATGGCGAAATCAGCAATAATCTTGACCAGCGCGTTGACCTGGTTTTTGCTGCGTACGGTGCCGACTTCCAGAAAGGCAAAGCCGGCATGCATTGCCAACACCATGATTGCGCCAAGTAGAATGAACAGCACATCGCTGCCCGCTTGATAATCTTCCATTATCGACTCCCGACTGTTCTGTTATTGTGCGTTACAAGGTTATAGCGAAGGGGAATACCTTAATGATTTTCAAAGCATTTTCAATCTGTCTTTAAGCTAATGCAGATAACGCACGAATTTCAATTGGATATCGGCCTGGCGCGCATCATTTTGACTCATGCGGAAAAATCAGGAATGCTTGATATCGGGGCATGTAAAATCGCCCGTCATGACGTCGCAAAGCATGAACGAGCGACGACAGCAGGGTGTGATAAGGTTCGTGCAAAACCGGCTGGTAAACACCCGGCAGCGCACCCTGGGCCCCGAACCCGGAAACAGCAGGCCGCCAGGAGCTAACATAATTTCCATGAATGAAGCACCCACAACCCCGGAAGATAAAAAAGGCCGGTTCGACTGGCTACACGTATCATTGCTTGTGCTCCTGACCATACTGGTCACCGTGATAGCCACCGTCTGGGTGGTCAAGGTTTACCTGTTCCCGTCCGAGTTCAAACCCGTCACACTTTCTCAAAAGGAAGAACAGGTCCTGGAACGCAAACTGGACTGGCTGGGAGGGTTTTCATCCAGCCGCAAAAATACCACTGACATACCGCCAGAGTCCGCATTACCGCCATTGAAGCCGGAAGCCTACAGCGAAGAAGGCACAAAGCGGGAAGTCCATTTCAGTGAAAAAGAAATCAATGCCCTGCTGGCGAAAAATACCGACCTCGCGCACAAGCTGGCCATCGATCTGTCGGACGACCTGGTCAGTGCAAAACTGCTCATCCCCGTTGACCCGGATTTCCCGGTACTGGGCGGCAAAATTATACGCGCCCGCGCCGGTGTTGAAATGGCCTATCAGAACCGGCGTCCAGTCGTGGTACTTAAAGGCATCAGTATCATGGGGGTTCCGCTCCCCAATGCATGGATGGGCGGCATCAAGAATGTTGACCTGATCAATGAATTCGGTGAAGACAAGGGGTTCTGGAAAGCTTTCGCCGATGGCATCGACTACATAGATGTCGAAGACGGCAAACTGACCGTAAAGCTCAAGGAATAGCGTAGAAACCCGGAGCTTTTCGGAAACTCATGAACCTGTCCGGCCCGATTTCCCCAGGATATGCTTGGCCTGCTGCCAGAAATCCTCAAGCTCGTCGAGTGTACAGTCACTTAACTGACGCCCGGCTGTGGCGGCCAGTGCCTCCACCTCCCGAAAGCGCTGTGCAAACTTGTTATTCGCATGGCGCAACACCTGTTCGGCATCGGCATCCAGAAAACGCGCCAGATTCACGCAGCTGAATAAAATGTCACCCAGTTCTTCGTGCTGACGCCGCAGGCTTTCCTGCCCGCCAATCGCCGCACGCAATTCGGCGACTTCTTCTTCCAGCTTGGCCAGCACGTCATCGATTTCATCCCAGTCGAAACCCGTGCGCGCAGCACGGCGCTGAATTTTTTGTGCCCGGACCAGCGCCGGTAACGCCACTGTTACGTTAGCCAGTGCACTGCCATCTTCACCGGCTGAGCCTCGCTCTTTTGCCTTGTGCTGCTCCCAGGCTTCAGTCTGGGCCCGGGCATCGGCAACCTGTTCATCACCGAAGACATGCGGGTGGCGGCGCAACATTTTGTCATTGATCGCCTCAACGACATCGGCAAATTCGAACCAGCCCTTTTCTTTTGCCATCTGCGCATGGAATACCACCTGGAACAGCAGATCACCGAGTTCATCACGAATATCGCCGGGGACATTTCGCTCGATGGCATCTGCTACTTCGTAGGCTTCTTCCAGGGTATAGGGTGCAATGCTGGAAAAATCCTGCTCAAGGTCCCACGGACACCCGCCTTCAGGATTACGTAGCCGCGCCATGATATCGAGCAGTGCAGCAATGTCGCCTGCATCAACCGTTTTTTTCTGACTCATAAACAGGTTCCGGTTTAATCATGAAAAGTCCTGACCTATCAATGTTTCCATAGCTTATAGTAATGATTCCGGAAAGACCCGCAGGAGCCTTGCACCATGACACCCGAAACACAGCTGGTTATCCTCGCAGCAAGCTGGATGATATATGGTGCCCTACATTCTTTACTGGCAGCTGATCGCATCAAACAACTGGTAAGCAATGCTTTCCCTGCCGGACACAGGGCTTACCGGCTGATCTATAACCTGCTCGCCGGTATTCTGCTGCTTATACCCCTGTGGCTCATGGCCCGCTATCCGGGCGACCCGCTCTGGCATTGGCCCGGGCCGCTACGCTGGTTCATGGATGGCGCGGCAATTGCCGCTATTGCCGGCTTCGCCTTCAGCTTGCGAATGTATGACAACGCGGAGTTTCTGGGGCTGGGTCAGCTCTCATGCCCGGCCGGTGAAATCAGGAAGATTCCTCCAATGAGCATTTCAACACCTCACCGGTTCGTCAGGCACCCCTGGTATTTTTACGGACTGGTTATTCTGTGGACACGTGAAATGAACGCAGCATTACTGATCAGTGCCATTGTAATTACCTTGTACCTGGTAATCGGATCTCGCCTCGAAGAGCGCAAACTGGTGCGTTGTTACGGGGAAGCCTACCGGGCCTATCAGCGGCAGGTGCCCGCGTTAATACCTCTGCCGTGGCGTTTTCTGACCCGCTCTCAGGCAGATGCCATTCTGAAGCTCGCGAATCAGTGAACCTGCCCGGCCATTGCACTGATTACCTGGTCTTCCAGCTGAATGCGTTCCGCAAGTGTTTCTCCGAGTGACGACAGGTCTGCAGCCAGGCATTCCAGAATTTCGCCATCACATTGCATCAGGTCAACACCTTCGTACTTGTCGTTAAAGCGCAGGATCATGTCTGTTGTCTGGGCAATACGCGGGTAAATACTGCCAGCCACCTCGATCACCGGTGTGCGACGTTCCAGTTTGTCCGATATGTAACGGTACAACTGGAAATGGGCACTGGCGGCATAATCGATCAGCGCCTGACAAAAGTCCTGTAATGCTTCACGCGTAACCTCATCCCCCTCGAATGGCTGGTGATTGGCCAGTTCGGAATAAAGCGATAGTGTTTCGGTGCGTGTCTTGACGAGCGTGGCCAGCTTTTCGCGGGAACGTCCCCGGCGTTCGGCGCCGGCGTTATATTCTGAGGGCATGTCAGCTCCAGTTATTTTAGTGTCTTGTTTCCGGTACCGATTCTAGTAAACCCGCCATACCGACCCGAGTCAAACGTCGAACCTCTGTCACCCGGACCGGCACCATCCAGCACCGCCATTTTCAGGATACTGAATTCTATCAGGTTTTCAATACTGGTGCAGTTCTTGCTGTTGTGAAACCCAGATACCACCAGGATCAACATATTAAAGGGAGTACCAGAATGGGTATACCAGTCAACATACGCGAACTGCTCGACCGCGATCAGAACAACTATGAAGTACTTCTGCACCGGAAAACCACTACCCTGGCCCAGGCCGCCGAAGCCTGCGAAATCCCGCTGGAGCAACTGGTTCGCGCCGTCGTACTGGTAGACGGACAAGGCCTGCTAATGGCCGTTCTGCCCGCCGATCATGTGCTGGATTTCGAGGCCCTGTGTAATCTCCTGCACCGTGAACTGGAACTGGTTCCCGGTCACCAGCTCACTAATATATTCGATGATTGCGAACCGGGATCCTACCCGCCACTGGCGTCCGCATACGACCTTGATGTCATTCTCGACCAGACCGTTGACGCCATGCCGACGGTTACTTTTGAACCTGGTACACACACATCCCTTGTACAAATGCCACATGAACACTACCGTGACATGCTCGGCGATGCTGTACGCATTGGCCAGTTTGCACGCCCCGCTTCAACACTATGCGCAAACGAAAAAGCACTGGCGCACGCTGTAGAGCAGTTCACACCGGCACGTGTAAAACGCGATATCGAGGAATTTCACGAGCTACCCGCACTGCCAACAACAGCGGCGCAGATCCTTCGACTTGCCGCCGACCCACGCGCCAATGCCAGGCAACTGGCAGAAATCATTGAGCAGGACCCGGGGCTCTCTGCACAGGTGTTGCGCTATGCCAACTCATCAATGTATGGCTATGCAGGCAGCATTAAAAACTTACAGACCGCTATCGCCCGCGTGCTGGGATTTGAATATGTACTCAACCTGGCGCTCGGCTTCTCGATTGGTAAATCCCTGAAAGTGCCACAGGACGGCCCATTTGGCATGGATGCCTTCTGGCGCCACTCGGTATTTGCTGCACGCCTGGTGGAAACCCTGGGCCAGAAGTTACCTGGCAAGATGCGTCCACCACGCGGCACTGCCTACCTTGCCGGCCTCTTGCAAAACCTCGGTCGCCTGGTGCTGGGGCATACTTTCCAGCCCGAATTTTTTATTCTCAACCGTTTTTCCCAGGCCAATCCGGACATGCCGACCTGTGATCTCGAGCGCCAGGTACTGGGTGTCACACACGATCAGATCGGCGCCTGGCTGATGCAGGCCTGGGGACTGCCTGCTGAACTGACTGCAGCCGTTCGCCACCACCATAACCCGGATTACTGGGATACCCATGCGGTATACCCTCAGCTGGTCCTGATTGCGAATCGCGCCCTCGCCCTGCATGGACTCGGCGAAAGCGATACCGAGGGCCTGCCGGCCTTTTCCCTTCAAATGCTCGAGCTTGACGAACAAGCTGTACTCGATGAAACAGCGAAACTATTTGATAACAAAGAAGAACTTGATGATCTGGCACAGCGCCTGGCAGCTTGACGCCAGTCACTGTTTCACGGTTTAATACCCGCACAGCAACAAGGTCAGCTCTCCTGTGACGCCACCCGGCCCACGACGGGTTTTTGACTCCCTGTTTTTTATTCTTGACTAAAAGACTCAAGTATTATTATTATACGTCTCAGGTTCATGAAACGGAGACGCGCACAGTCGTGCAGCGCCTGTAGAAACAGATGAGGCGAATCATGAAATTATCTACAAAAGGTCGTCACGCCATTACGGCAATGATGGAACTGGCATTACGCGACAGCCAGGGCCCGGTTACGCTGGCTGATATTTCAGTCGAACAGTCAATTTCGGTTTCCTACCTGGAGCAACTGTTTGCCCGGCTGCGAAATCATGGTCTGGTAACCGGCATGCGTGGCCCCGGTGGCGGTTATTGCCTGCGCCGTCCGGCCAGCGAAATTACTATCGCTGAAATTCTCAGTGCAGTCGATGATGCCATGCCGGCACGTCGCGAGCGTATCCCGGGTGAGGAATGGCCACAGAGCGTTATCATGTGGAACCAGCTCAGCGCACGCATCTATGACTATCTCAATGGTCTGACACTGGCAGAAGCCGTCAACCAGAAAGAAGATTCGAAGGATGACGAACAGGGCAATGTTGGTTTCGGATCAGGGTTCCAGCAGACAGCTGCATAAGCCCTGTTTCAGTCAATTAAACAAACCCGCTTTTTGGAGAAACGGAAATGGCATATAGTGACAAGGTTCTGGATCACTACGAAAACCCGCGCAACGTAGGTACATTCGAAAAGGGTGACACCAGCGTTGGAACCGGGATGGTAGGCGCACCAGCCTGTGGCGATGTTATGAAACTGCAGATCAAGGTCGGTGAAAACGGCGTTATCGAAGACGCCAGATTCAAGACTTATGGCTGTGGTTCTGCCATCGCCTCAAGTTCTCTGCTGACCGAATGGGTGAAAGGAAAGACACTGGAAGAAGCCAGCCAGATCAAAAACACCGAAATCGCCGAGGAACTGGCCCTGCCGCCAGTCAAGGTACATTGCTCCGTGCTGGCCGAGGATGCTATCAAGGCTGCCATTTCTGATTTCCAGCAGAAAAACGGCGAAGAAAAGGTCGCCTGATTTCGACAGATCTGAAACAGCAGGTGTTTTTCAAAAAGGGCTGCCCGCAAGGCAGCCCTTTTTTATCGTCGGTATATCGGGTTACGATCTATACATGAATAACGATATTCTCGAACTTTACCCGGACAGCGGAAAAACCCGCTCACTGCGTGGACTCTACCTGGGGCAGATCCCTGCCACGACAGACCAGCCATTCATTTATACCAACTACATTGCCAGTATTGATGGCCGCATTGCCCTGCCGGCAACCGACCGGCGCAGTAGCCAGGTTCCACCTGCTATCGCAAACTCCCGCGACTGGCGCCTGTTTCAGGAGCTGGCTGCCCAGGCCGACTTGCTGATCAGTAGTGCGCGTTATTTTCGCCAGGCCGTGGAGCAGGAAGCACAGGCCGAACTTCCGGTCGGGCGTGCGCACGAATTCGATGACCTACGCGACTGGCGCCTTGAGCAAGGGTTATCCCCACAACCGGATATCGCCGTATTCAGCGCCAGCCTGGACATACCCGTCGAGGCCCTGCGCGCTTACGCCGAACGAAAGATTTATATCATCACTGGTGGTGATGCCGATCCGAAGCAGGTCGACAGCCTTGCCCGTGAAAACAACGTGCAGGTCATTCAGTGCGGGGATGCACGTCATGTCGATGCAACAGAACTGAAGTCAACACTCGGCAAGCTGGGTTACCAGCGTATCTATGCTATTGCCGGCCCATCAGTACTGCATGCACTGGTACATGGCAACGCACTCGATCGGCTGTACCTGACCACTGCACACTGCCTGCTCGGAGGAGAGAAATTCGACACCATTGCCCGGGGGCCCGAGTTTTCACCCGCCTGCAAACTGCCATTGCGCGCCATGTACCTCGATCCACACATGCCGGAAGGCGCGGGCCAGACATTGGCAGTCTACGGGCGATAACATAACAAACCATGGATAAACGGAAAATTATTTATACGGGCAACGTAGTGGATCTTGGCATTGAAACCGTCACCTTACCCACTGGCGACAGCATGGAACTGGAAGTTGTTCGTCACCCGGGCGGGGCGGCAATTGTCGCTATCGACGGTCAACAACGGGTCTGCATGCTACGCCAGTTCCGCCATGCGGCCGGTGGCTGGCTGTGGGAATTGCCCGCCGGGAAAATCGATGCCCCGGAATCGCCGGATAACACCGCAAAACGGGAACTCCGGGAAGAAGCCGGTCTCACCGCAGAACACTGGCAATCGCTTGGGAGCTTTCTCTCTACGCCGGGTTTCTGTGACGAACGCATATACCTTTACCTGGCAACCACGCTGCACACCACAGACAGCGAACCCCATCCGCACGAAGTGATTGAAGTTCACTGGATGCCTTTCAGTGAAGCACTGGATATGTGCGACCGCAATGAAATCGAAGATGGAAAGACCTTGCTGGGCCTGGCGCGCGCAGCGGGAAAAGCGGGTATCGTGGCCGGTCAACAGGAGACGCTGTGAAATTTTGTAGCAACTGCGGTGAATCAGTCGTGCTTCGTATACCGGAAGGCGACAACCGTGAACGTTTTGTCTGTGACAACTGCCACACCATTCACTACCAGAATCCAAATATCGTTGCCGGCTGTATCCCTGAGTGGGAAGGACGCATCCTGTTGTGCAAACGCGCAATTGAACCGCGCTACGGCCTGTGGACACTGCCAGCCGGCTTTATGGAAAATGGCGAAACCACCGAGCAGGCCGCGATGCGGGAAACGCATGAGGAAGCTGGCGCAAACGTCGAGATTACCAGCCTGTATGGTCTTTTCAGCATCCCGCACATCAGCCAGGTTTACATGCTGTACCACGGCTTCCTGGTAAACGGAGCGTACGAAGCTGGCTGCGAAAGCCTGGAATGCCGGTTATTTAACGAGCAGGACATCCCCTGGGACAAACTCGCTTTCCCGGTGGTCAGGGAAACCCTCCAGCGCTTTTTTGCCGACAGAAAACACGGCAAGGACCTGCCACTTCAACGTGGCGAAATCATCAAGCACCCCAAACGAGAATCCTGAACCGCTTTCAGCCTCAGGCGACAGCCAGTGAGCTTGCACCTTTCTCGCTGCGATCGTGGCTGAACAACCAGGCCCGCAAACGTCGCCGCTGCTCAGCACTGATACCATCGAACATCAGGCCAGCGCCGCGACTGGACTGGTGCACGACGACCGCCGGCACACGCATACCCGGGCCGCCACCAGCACAAATGAATTCAACTTCGAGATATTCGTTCTTCCGCCACGTTGTGGTGCCGGTGTCGATCAACATGCCTCCAAGCCCCAGGTTCCGGCTCACTGCGCTCTGCACGGGTAGCCCGTGTTTGTAGAGCATCAACTGAAACTCCATCGGCTTGCGAACACTGCATCGGTGTTCCATCGTATCCTCCCATGATACTGGCCTTCCGTGGTGGCCTTATCGTCATCTACGCCCGCAACTTAAGCCGTACTGCCCACTTCAGACAGGATATAGACCAAGGTATAGCCCTGTTCACATTCCACCTGGTAACGACCCGCACAAATATTATTCGTCAGACAGGTTCAGTAAGCCACTGTTCCCGCCCATTGCAGATATATTTACACTACGTGTTCGCTCTGTCGCAAAGCGGTGCAGGTAACGCGGACCACCGGCCTTTGGCCCGGTACCGGACAACCCTTCTCCACCGAAAGGCTGCGATCCCACCACGGCGCCGATCATGTTTCTGTTTATATAGAGATTCCCGACGCGGGCACGTTCACAGACTCGCGCCCACGTTGATTCAATACGGCTGTGTACACCAAGCGTCAGACCGTATCCTGTCGCATTAACGGCCTCTATGACATTGTCGAGCCTGTTTGCGCTGAAGTGAATGACATGCAGCACCGGGCCGAATACTTCCTGGTCGAGCTGTGCCAGCTCCCTGATGCGATACACATGGAGCGCGCTGAAACTACCGGGCAGATTTCGAGGAGGATCAATACGTTTCAAACGCAGCGCCTCCTTGTTCATACGTGCGATGTGCGGTTCCAGCCCCTTCAGGGCAGACCGGTCTATCAGTGGCCCGATATCGGTGGATAAATGCATCGGGTCACCAATACGCAATTCATCCATAGCGCTGGACAGCATCTGTTCCGTACGCCCTGCGATGGCATCCTGCAGGAACAATACACGCAATGCCGAACAACGCTGGCCGGCGCTATTAAATGCTGACTGAATAACGTCACGTACCAGTTGTTCGATTAGCGCTGAACTGTCTGCAATCATGACATTTTGTCCGCCCGTTTCAGCAATCAACGGGATAATTGCTCCCCCCCGTTCCGCGAGTTGCTGTTGTAATGTCCTGGCCGTCCCGGTTGAGCCTGTAAACGCCACACCGGCCAACCTGCTATCAGCCATCAAAATCCGTCCGATTTCTGCACCACTGCCGGGCAGGAAGCTCAACACGTCACGCGGGACTCCCGCCTCATGCAACAGGGCAACCACGCGTCCTGCAACCAGTGCTGTCTGCCGCGCGGGCTTGGCCAGCACGGCATTTCCCGCCGCCAGTGCCGCAGCAATCTGTCCTGTGAAAATGGCCAACGGAAAGTTCCACGGACTGATGCAGGCAAACACACCGCGCCCATGCAATTCGAGCGTATTTTGCTCACCCGTTGGTCCGGGCAGAACGATCGGATGTTCGAACTCCTCACTGGCGCAGTGCGCGTAGTAGCGACAAAAATCAATCGCTTCGCGTACTTCAGAAAGGGCATCTGGCAGTGTTCGCCCCCCTTCACGCACCACCATTGCCATCAATACCGGCATTTGTGCTTCGATCAGATCTGCTGCACGTAAAAGACATGCAGCCCGCGCTACCCCCCCCTGCGCGTCCCACTCTGGCGCAACGGCCGCTGCCAGTTCCAGTGCCTTGCCTGCTATTGTCGCATCTGCCTCATGAACCTCACCCGTCTGATCATCAGGATCTGCGGGACTAAACAGTGCACGTGGGCTGCCTTCCACTATGTCACCTCCGGCACTTGCTGCCGCGCACCAGCATTCATTGCCTGCCACTGCCACCTGCTCAAGCAGTGACTCCACAACATCCGGTGCACTCAGATCCAGTCCCCGCGAGTTCCTGCGCTCAGGCCCGTACAAATCGACAGGTAACGGTATCTGTGGGTGCGGGGAGGCATCTACCTTCTGTATTCGCTCACAGGGGTCCTGGATCAGTGAATCGATACTGCATTCGGGATCGGTAAGCGCATTGACAAACGAACTGTTGGCACCGTTTTCCAGCAATCGACGCACCAGATAAGGCAACAGTGATTCATAACTCCCGACCGGCGCATAGACCCGTACGGGTGGCGCTTCGTTATCAGACTGCAATAGCGCATAAAGTGCATCCCCCATACCATGCAGGCGTTGCAGTTCATACTCACGACCAGCGGCGATTTCAGCAATCCAGGCAAGTGTTAATGCGTTATGGGTCGCAAACTGGGGGTAAAAACACTCTGGCAGCTGTAATAGCAGGCGAGCACAGGCAAGGTAAGACACATCGGTCGCCGCCTTGCGGGTAAAGACCGGGTAGCCCGGCAACCCTGTTTGCTGCGCACGTTTGATTTCACTGTCCCAGTAAGCGCCTTTAACCAGTCGCACAGGAATTCGGCAACCCTGCTGCTGCGCCAGTGCAGACAACCATTTCAGGACAGGAAAGGCGCGCTTCTGATAGGCCTGCACTGCCAGCCCCAGACCTTGCCAGTGATGCGGAACATCGGTAACCAGACGTTCAAACAAATCCAGCGATAACTCCAGTCTGTCAGCCTCCTCTGCGTCTATCGTCATGCCGATACCCACGCAGGCTGCGTGTTCTGCAAGTAATTTCAGCCGTGGCAATAATTCCTTCAGTACACGTTCACGTTGAGCAAATTCATAGCGAGGATGTAACGCGGACAGCTTAATGGAAATTCCCGGCTGCCGGTTAAGCGGGAGGCTATCCTCCACTACCCGGCCCAACTGCTGAATAGCGTCCTGGTACGACTCCATATAACCCGTGACATCTCCCAGCGACAACGCTGCTTCTCCGAGACAATCGAAGGAGAAAAGCGTAGCGGATGGATAATCATCGGTACGCTGCAATGCCTCACGCATATTACGCCCCATGACAAACTGACCGGCAAGCAGGCGCATTGCCTGTTGTATTACCACCCTCGCGAGCGGTTCACCGATACGCGCCACCATCTTGAGTAGCAGGTTTTCTGCACCGGACTTCAATATATCGGGAGACAACATCTGGCCGGTCAGCAACAAACCCCAGGTCGAGGCATTGACCAGCAGTGAAGAGCTTGCGCCAAGATGTACATCCCATTGACCGCGTGCCAGCCGGTCTGCAATCAGCCGCTCCGAGGTTTCGTCATCCGGTATGCGCAACAATGCCTCGGCCAGGCACATAAGCAACACACCCTCTTCCGAGGACAGGTCATACTCCCCCATGAAGGCGTCCACGCCTGTGCTCTGTTGTACCTTCTGGCGCGCAGCCACTGCGAGTTTCCTGGCCCCTGCCTGGATACGCCGTACACTGTCCGGATCCAGCCTTGCCTCAGCCAGATACTGTTCAAGATACAGGTGTTCATCACCCGTATTGGCGGCTCGAATGGCCGATCTCATCACGTCATCGGAATAGGGGTGTACTGAAGCAGACATTATCCACCCCGGCCTCGCCGGCTCAGCCAACGTGATAAGATCAGTTTGTCATCAGAACCTTTAAGGAATTCGACCATGCTGAAATACCTGCGCATCCTGTTTTATTTTAGTCTGATTGCCACCCCCCTGCTTGCACAGGCAGTGACAAAGGTTGCAGGAATCGATGTGAGTGGAAGTTGCAGCCTGGACGGCCAGTCAATGAAGCTCAACGGTGCCGGCATCCGTAGTAAATATTTTATCAAGATCTATGTAGGTGTCCTGTGTCTTGAGCATCCCGCGCATGACCCCGCAACAATACTGGCAGCATCTGGCGCCAAACGCATGCAGATGAATATGCTGTACAAGGAAGTCGATGCTGAAAAAATCACTGAAGGCTGGACAGAAGGCTTTCGTACCAACCTCGACAAAGCAACGTTCTCACGCCTGGAGCCCCGGCTGAAACAGTTCAATACCCTGTTCCCCGCACTGCACAAAGGTGATGTCGTCAATATGGATTACCTGCCCGGGCGCGGTACCGGGCTGGTGATCAACGGCAAGTCCCTTGGCGTAATAGAAGGTGAGGATTTTTTTAACGCCTTACTCCAGGTCTGGATAGGCAGGCACCCTGCCGACAAGTCACTGAAAAAAGGTCTGCTCGGAAAATAACATGCACGGCGTTGTGCTCGACGTGGACAGTCTGCATCCACCGGACCTTGACCTGCAGCCCGTGTGCACACAGCTTGTCCCCTGCCACCTGTACCCGCATACCGACGCGGAACAGGTGCAGGAACGCATTACCGGCGCACAGGTCGTTATCACCAACAAGGTCGCGCTGACGGCAGACCATATACAGTCCAGCCCGGCACTGAAACTGATTTGTGTTGCCGCAACCGGCACCAATAATATAGACCTCGAGGCTGCAACACGTGCCGGAATCCAGGTCTGTAATGCCAGGGATTATGCCACTGCGTCAGTTGTCGAACATGTTTTTGCGCTACTGCTTACCCTGACGCGCCGGCTCGATCGCTACCGCGATTGCGTACGCCGGGGTGACTGGTACAAAAGCCAGGAGTTTTGTGTCTTTGACGAACCCATCGGACAACTGTCCGGCCAGACGCTGGGGATCATTGGCTACGGCACACTGGGCAAGGCGGTCGCGCAGGCTGCGCAGGCATTTTCCATGAACGTACAGGTTGCACAAAGCCTGCAGGGTACAGCACAGCCCGGTCGCGTGGCACTGGAATCATTACTGGCAACCTCGGACGTCATCAGTCTGCACTGCCCGCTCAGCGATACAACCCGCGGGTTGATCGGCGCAGCCGAACTCAGCAGCATGAAACCCGGCGCAATACTCATTAATACCGCGCGCGGCGGCATAGTCGATGAACAGGCCCTGGTTGATGCCCTTCAGCAAAAGGCTATCCACGCTGCTGCTATCGATGTACTTGCCGATGAGCCACCGCAAAAAGACCATCCTTTGCTTAACCTTCAGTCACCTCGGCTTATTGTCACGCCGCACGTCGCCTGGGCAAGTCAAACAGCCAGACAACAGCTCATTGACGAACTGGCAAAAAACATCACTGCATTCCTGCGCGGCAGGCCGCGCAACCTCGTAAACTGAAAGGCTAGTGCCTGGGACGTCGCATTCGCCAGACCCCTCTGGGCTTGGCCAGGTTTACCTTGAGATTGCGCCCCTCGAACTCTACTCCGTCCATGGCGTTGACCGCAGTTTCAACGGCCTCGTCATCCATTTCCACAAAAGCGAACCCGCGCGGCTTGCCCGTGTAGCGATCACTCACCAGCTTGACTGACTTGACCTCGCCATGTGTTGAAAACAGTTCACGCAACTGGTCAGATGTTGTGTCAAAAGCAATGTTACCCACATAGATTGATTTCATTTTTTTTCTCCACCCTCCTTTGCCATTTGCAATATCCTGCTGCCGCGTATCTCCGGCCACTGCAAACTTCAACGAACCTCCATATCGAAACACCCGCCCGCACATACCTGTAAACCAGACCCGGGAAACGGGGTAACAAAAAAAGTATAGACCAGACTGGCTGCCATTAAAGCCTGAACAAGCGTTCAGACAAGCACCGCCAACCTGTACTTCAGGACAGGTCATTAAAAGCTGATACTGGACAAAGGTTGGCGAAGGCCACCCCTGGATCGACCCGGCGCCACTGAACATACCAGCACAACTACTCTCCGCAGAGGGTCACACTGACCTTGCGCCGGTGCGCGGATGTCCGGTGTTCCCAGAGATAAACACCTTGCCAGACGCCAAGATCGCAATGCCCTCCCGATACCGGCACCGTCAGAGCGTTACCCGTCAGCATACTGCGTACGTGCGCCGGCATATCGTCAGGGCCTTCGTCAACGTGATGGAACAAAGGGTCACCATCCGGTGCCAGTCGTTGCATAAAGCGCTCGAGATCTGATCTGACCTCCGGATCGGCATTTTCACATAACATCAGTGAAGCACTGGTATGGTGCACAAAAATCAGGCACATGCCGGTTGAAATGCCGGATTCGGCCAGTCTGGCATTGATTTGCCTAACAATTGGCAGGCTGCCCCGCCCCGGTGTATCGACCGTGAAACACGTCTGAAAGATCATGTTTTCTCCCTCCAGCGGGTTAATTCATGTATAATTTCCGCTCTTTTACTCGCGAGAAAATCCCGTGATCGAACGTCTACGTAATATTGCCATCATCGCCCATGTCGACCATGGAAAAACCACCCTTGTCGACCAGATGCTTTCACAGTCCGGCACACTCGGTGACCGGGCTGCTACACCCGAGCGGGTGATGGATTCAAACGATCTCGAGCGCGAGCGCGGGATCACCATTCTATCCAAAAATACTGCAATCGAATGGAATGACTACCATATCAACATTGTCGATACGCCCGGACACGCGGATTTCGGCGGTGAGGTAGAACGCGTATTGTCGATGGTCGACTCGGTACTGCTGCTGGTCGACGCCGTGGAAGGCCCCATGCCTCAAACCCGCTTCGTTACCCAGAAAGCGCTTGAGCGGGGACTCAAACCGATTGTCGTCATCAACAAGATCGATCGCCCGGGGTCACGACCGGACTGGGTGCTTGACCAGACCTTCGACCTGTTCGACCGCCTCGGCGCCACTGATGAGCAACTGGATTTCTCCGTTGTCTATGCCTCCGGCCTGCAGGGATTTGCCGGCCTGGAAGCCGATATGCACGAGGGTAATATGACCCCGCTGTTCGAAGTTATCGTTAACACCGTTCCAGCGCCAGACGTCGATACTGAAGGCCCGTTCCAGATGCAGGTCAGCTCGCTTGATTACAACAGCTATGTTGGCGTCATCGGCATTGGCCGTATCACGCGTGGGCGTGTCAAAACCAACACACCGGTTACGGTTGTCGACCGGGAAGGCAAACAACGTAATGCGCGTATTTTGCAAATCAACGGCTTCCTCGGACTGGAGCGCGTAGAGGTACCTGAAGCGCGCGCCGGAGATATCATTGCCTTTACCGGTATTGACGGTCTCGGCATCTCCGACACACTTTGCGACCCGACCTGCGTGGAAGCCCTGCCGCCACTGAGTATTGATGAACCCACCATCAGTATGACCTTCCAGGTCAACAATTCACCGTTTTGCGGCCGTGAAGGCAAGTTTGTCACGTCACGACAGATTCGCGAACGCCTCGACCGGGAGCTGGTGCACAATGTTGCGCTGCGGGTCGATGATACCGAGGATCCGGACAAGTTCCGCGTCTCTGGTCGTGGTGAACTGCACCTTTCAATCCTGATCGAAACCATGCGCCGCGAAGGCTATGAGCTTGGCGTGTCACGTCCGGAGGTCATCTATCGGGAAGTCGATGGCGTAGTGGAGGAACCCTACGAACAGTTGACCGTCGATGTCGAGGAACAGCACCAGGGTACGGTGATGGAAAAACTCGGCGAGCGCGGCGCCGACCTGCGCGACATGGCCCCTGATGGTAACGGACGGGTACGTATGGAGTTCATCATCCCGTCGCGCGGGCTGATCGGTTTCCGTACCGAATTCCTCACCGCTACCCAGGGCAGCGGCCTGATCTACAATGTTTTCGCCCACTATGCCCCGGAGAAGAAAGGCACCTTCGGCCAGCGCATCAACGGTGTGCTCATCGCCAATGGCGCCGGCAAGGCACTCGCCTACGCATTGTTCAACCTCCAGGAACGCGGCCGTCTGTTTGTCGAACATGCGGAGCCGGTTTACGAAGGCATGCTGGTCGGCATACACACGCGCGATAACGACCTTGTCGTCAACCCGCTGAAGGCCAAACAGCTGAACAACATTCGTGCCGCCGGTACCGATGAGAACCTGGTACTCACGACACCGATTCGCATGACGCTCGAGCAGGCACTTGAGTTCATCGACGATGATGAACTGGTGGAGGTCACCCCCCAGAATATCCGCCTGCGCAAAAAACTGTTACTGGAACACGAGCGCAAGCGTGCGGCACGCGCCAGCTAACGCTGCTTACTGCCCGGCCCACCAGAGGCGTAACCTTAAACCGGTTTCCGTGGTATACCCCACCCCGGAAAACCGGATCTGGTTGTCCTTGTCTATAACAAGACTGGCCGGAACGCCCTTGATGCCATAGCGCCGGCTTATTGCGCCAGACGGATCGGTCACAACCGGGTAACTGACGCCCTTTGCGGCCATCCACTCAAGCAACTTATCCGCTGGCATGTCATCGATCGAAACGGTTAACACCGGGTAATCTTCCGAGATGCGCTGAATACTCCCCTGCTCAAGATTGCATACCGGGCACCAGCTGGCCCAGAAGTGCAATAACAGGGGACGCTCATGCACAGACTCCAGAGAAACAGCCTTTCCATCCAGCAAAACGCCTTCGAAAGCAGGCGCCGGACCTTCCACGACCTCTCTGGTCTGGTACATCTGTATCGCCGTCAGGGCAAGCACGAACAACAGCGCCTCGAAGGCATACCGCAGCCAGTGCCGTTTCCGTGAAATTTTTGAATCTGAAGCGGGTTCCGGGTTTTTCATACAGCACTTTGGTGACTGGTTCACAGAATCCAATGGCGCGAAAGCCTAGTCTGGAATCCGGTCAGTGGGGTCATAGTGATGGTATCACTTTTTCAACAGTTTTCAGCCTGGGGGTGCGGGATACTGCTGATGACCGCCTGCGCGCCAGCATCCGCTGAATCCAGCCTGCCAAATTTCACCAACAGCGACGGGCGCCTGGCACATGACGAGGTTATTGCACACATTCCCCGCCACCTCGCGGAAACACCTTCTGTCGCGCTTGCGAAGTTCAATATTGTGCTCTACCGGGCAAAACATCTGACCGAACAGCGACTTTGTGAAGGGAAATGGACGCCCCGTGGCGCTCTGCTTTACCAATACATCCCGGGAGAGGCAGACACGCGCCCACACACAAGTGGAAACAAGCCAGGGTCATGGCTTGTGCAAACCTTCCGAAGCCCTGTAAACCTGGCTTGTCCTGACACCACCCGAGCAGAGTATTTCCTGGAAATGAGCCGCCATCTGCCGGCCTGGATAAGCGTGCGACCTGCCGGACAGATAACAGTGTTCAGACTCGGGCAGGCATTTACCGGTGGCCAACACCCGCTAGCCGCTCGTTAGACTCTTGTCACCTACCAGGTCTTTCAGTGTGCGGTCTCCCATCGCTTCGTGAGCAGCCGTGTTCACCGCCACCAGGAGTTGCTCAACATGGCTCTCGCCGGGCAGGGTACTGATGGTCAACAAACGGTTCTCTCCTGCACTTCGTACCGCATCATATAATTGCGACACCAGGATGGTGTCGATATCACGCCGCGGCAGGTAGGCCGGTTCATCATCACAGGTTTCTGACAGAAATCCGCTTTCCAGCATTAACCGCAATACTTTGTGTACCGGCTGCATAGGCAACCCCAGATACTGCACAAGCGCATCAAGCGTCCATGGCTCCCGGTTGTTGAAATGGTGTGCCGCAACCATATACATCACCTGCAGAGCGAGTCGTTCCTGCAGGCGGTTACTCAGCTGTAATTTTACCGGTTCGCGCGTCAGGTACTGGGGATACTGCACATAAAACGCGACCTGGGCACCCAATAAAAGAATAAGCCAGCTCAGGTACAGCCAGATAAGCAATAACACCAGGATGGCAAAACCCGAATAAATCGCCGCATAATTTGGCGAGGTTGCCACGAATGCAGCAAATATCCAGCCACTGGTTTGCCATAACACGCCCGCAACCACGCCACCAACCAGGGCAGGCACCATTTTCACCCGCGTATTGGGTATAAACAGGTAGATAAAACTGAATGTCACAATGACCAGCAAGTAGGGAATCAGTTTGCCGGTCAGTACCAGTATACGACCAATCGGCTCCACGCCCATCAGGCTTTGCACTGCACTGTGACTGGTGATTGTCGCGGTCAGCCCTACCGCTGCAAACATCAGCACAGGCCCGATCAGAATGACACTGAGATAGCTGGAAAAGCGCTGCGCCATACCTCGCAAACGGTCAACCTGCCACACATAATTAAATGATGATTCGATTTTTTGCGTAAGAGAAACAACGGTATAGAGAAGAAATACCAACCCCAGCGAACCCAGCACACCTGCCTTGATATTCTCTACAAAACCAATGACGTTGCTGGATATTTCTGCTCCACGCGGACCCAATGGCGCAAGAACATTCGCCAGTATGGGTTCGAGTTGGTTGTGTACACCAAAACCTTTGAGCACAGAAAAACTGACGGCCAGGAGTGGCACGGTCGACAACAACGTCGTGTACACGAGACTCATTGCCCTGAGATTCAACTGACCTCCGAGTAACTGACGCAACACGACAACCAACATACGAACAGGGAGTATGACCCAGCGTTTCGTGCGTTCCATTTCACGCAGGTCTTGACGCCATAACCCGTCCGTAAAACGCGAGTAAAAATGAAATAGCCGGTTGGTCATGTACTGAATCCCTGTTATAGAAATGTTGCACATACGCAACGATTAACAAAACAAAACCGCCTTCAATGCCGGAAATATAACGTCTGGCAAAAAAATATTTACGACATATATAACCCTGAAATCCGGTTTGCAGGAGGATATGTCTCTTTATGATCACATATCAGCTGAATTTTTCAATATGCAACGAAACACTGTTATTTACTTACGAAACCGATATTGGCAAAGAGTTTTCTTGCCCTGCCAACGAGTTATGAATACATATACTCACTCAAAACGGACTCATAAGTTACACCGTAATCATAGAGCCAAATATTACCTAGGTGTTGTAATTTGTTCTTTTTTCATTAAAGTTTTAAATGTAAACGCCGTTACGTTGCGCGAATCATATCTTGAAGGAGGTATTCCTCATGGCAGCGAGAAAGAAAACTGTTAAGCGTAAGGCAACCGCCAAAAAGAAAAAGGTAGTTGCTAAAAAGAGAAAGGTAGCACCGAAGAAGAAGCGTGCTGCAAGCAAGAAGAAAGTTGCAAAGAGAAAAACTTCGAAGAAAAAAGCTTCGAAGAAAAAGGTAGCCAAGAAAAAGGCCACCAAGAAAAAAGCTTCGAAGAAGAAAACTTCGAAGAAACGCGTAGCCAAGAAAAAGGCTTCGAAGAAAAAGGCAGCCAAGAAAAAGGCTACCCGGAAAAAAGCTTCGAAGAAGCGCGTAGCCAAGAAAAAGGCTACCCGGAAAAAAGCTTCGAAGAAAAAGGCGGCCAAGAAAAAGGCTACCCGGAAAAAAGCTTCGAAGAAGCGCGTAGCCAAGAAAAAGGCTACCAGGAAGAAGGCTCGCCGTCGTTAAGCGGCACCTCCTGTAAGAAAGGCCTGCGAATGCAGGCCTTTTTTTTAACTGACTGTTTATAAAGCTTAAAATTTTAACTTCACATCCGTTTTGTAGTTGCAAACCGCGCCCCTCCTCATGACGCCCTCCCCCAATCCCGGACAGAAACAGACCCTGCCGCCCGCTTCCCTGGCAAAAACCACTTGTCCTGTATAAACGTGGCCAGCACCTCCCCCCCGGAACCGGATGCTCACTTAAATACCTTAGATGACAGTGGCTTACTAAAGATCTGGAATGACTGGCCGAAACCGACCCTGTAACCTCGTTTTCAAAAACAACCGGGTTGATGGTATGACGGATTCAGATACTGACAAGACAACATTGATGGTTGTGGACGATTCACGTCTCATGCGTGTGGCGGCCCGCAAAATTCTGAAAAACGACTTCATTATTATTGAAGCCGCAGATGGCGAGGAAGCCTGGGAAACTCTCCAGCAGCACCCTGATATTGCCCTGGTGATGTCAGATCTTTCAATGCCAAATCTCGATGGTCTCGGCTTACTGAAACGCATTCGTGAATCCCGATTCAGTGAGCTACCGGTCATAATAATCACCGGTGCGGAAGACGATGACGGCAGTAAAAAGACAGCCCTTGCTGCAGGCGCCAGCGACTTTATAACCAAGCCATTCGAATCCGTCCAACTGCTGGCGCGCGCAAAGGCACAAGCACGCCAGAAAAATGTACAGGAAGCGCTACAACAAAGCGAAGCCGAGAAACAACAATTACAGGAAACCAGCCAGGTTGAACCCATGACCGGTCTGGCCAACAAACGTGCCTTTATCAATCATCTGGAAGAAAATCTGGCCTATGCTACGCGACACCGCACCGAACTTTCGCTGATTCTGGTCCGCATAGAGAAATACAAGGTGCTGTTTTTGCGCCGCGGCAAGCAGGTTGCGGAACAACTGGCCAGAGAAGTTGCAAGGATTCTGGCTAATGGCCGTCGCCGTGAGGACACCGTTGGACATATTGCGCTGGACACCTTCGGAGTTCTTCTTCCTTCTGCCAACCTGCCAGGCTCCAAACGTGTGGTCAACCAGCTCACAGAAGCCATCGAGCAGCTGGAAATCAGTATTGAAGGTGTTTCCATACCCTTCAGTGTACGTTTTGGCCTGTGTAACCCGGATATTCGACCGGGGATTAGTGCTGATGAAGTTATTACTCAGGCAGAAACCCGCCTGTCTTCTCCGCCAGCTGCTATGTCGACGCCAGTCAAACCCGCGACTGAAAGCCCGAACCAGGTCAGAACAGCTGTAGTGATGACCCCGCCCGCTGCAGCTACCGAAAGCCCACAGGAACCTGATGTCGCAACACCTGCAGAGGTACAGAAAGCACTTGATGCTCTCGTAAATAACAGCCGGACCAACACCTCGGCAGATACACTTGTGCGTGGCATTTTGCCCATACTGGATAACTGGAACCTTGCGAATGGACAACGCTACGACGGGCTTGTTACTGCCTTGCGTACTGCACTTGAAGAGGCGGAAACCGTGGAAACGGCGACCACACGCCCGCAGCAACCACCCGAACTGGTCGACTGACAACACAGGCTGGCCACCGCCACCCCCTGAAATCCTGCAATAAACCGGCCTGCTGACAGAATTATCAACCTGACCCAGAACGTGGAATACAGCCAGGATATTGTCAGAAAATCCGCCATTCCACTTCCCTGAAAGACCCGCGGGATGCCTTCCCGGCGCCATACCTGAAAGCCGTGGCAGAATAACGCCGGCACACCATGCAAATTTTCACCCAAACCGCTAGAATACGCGCCTGCAACTATCCAGCCACGCCATTTTTCCGGCCATGACTACAGTGACGGCATCCACCTTGACTCAAGACAGACAATCCAGCTTCAGCTACGAAGAACTCATCGCCTGCGGGCACGGCGAACTGTTCGGCCCCGGCAATGCCCGTTTGCCCCTGCCCCCCATGCTGATGTTCGACCGCATAACACATATCAGTGAAACAGGCGGTGCAAACGGCAAGGGTGAGATCATTGCCGAACTCGATATCAAACCGGAGTTGTGGTTTTTCGAGTGTCACTTCGAAACCGACCCGGTGATGCCCGGCTGTCTGGGTCTGGACGCCATGTGGCAACTGATCGGCTTTCACCTTGGCTGGCTCGGCGGCCCGGGGCGCGGTCGGGCGCTGGGTTCCGGTGAGGTCAAATTCAGCGGCCAGGTAACGCCCGATGCAAAAAAGCTGACCTACCGCATCGACCTCAAGCGTGTTATCCAGCGAAAACTGTATATGGGCATCGGCGACGCCTGCATGGATGTCGATGGCAAGGAAATTTATCACGCAAAGAATTTGCGTGTCGGACTGTTCACCTCTACTGAAAATTTCTAGGATTTATTGATATGCGACGCGTAGTAGTTACAGGCATGGGCATTACGTCCAGTATCGGCACCACACAACAACAGGTTCTGGAATCCCTGAGACAGGGCAAATCCGGTATTGTCTTTGCGCCTGAATATGCGGAACGTGGTTTCCGCAGTCATGTTCATGGTGCTGTTGATATTGACCTGGACAGTCTTATTGACCGGAAATTAAGACGTTTTATGGGGGATAGTGCCGCCTACAACTACCTGGCCATGAAGGAGGCCATCGAAGATGCCGGGCTGGAAGACGAGCAGATCTCCAACCCGCGCACCGGCCTGATCGCCGGTTCCGGTGGCACTTCGACATCCAATGTTGCGCTGGCACTCGACCTGTTCGAGAAAAAAGGTGCCAAAAAAGTCGGCCCTTTCATGGTGCCACGCACCATGGGCAGCACAAACTCGGCATGCCTGTCCACGGCCTACAAGATCAAGGGCGTTAACTATTCTATCAGTTCCGCCTGCTCGACCAGTGCACATTGCATCGGCAATGGCTGCGAGCTGATCCAGATGGGCAAGCAGGACATCGTGTTTGCCGGTGGCGGTGAAGAGCTGCACTGGACACTGACGCTGCTGTTCGATGCCATGGGAGCCCTGTCGTCAAAGTATAATGACTCACCGGAGACTGCATCACGTGCCTATGATGCTACCCGTGACGGTTTTGTCATCGCCGGCGGTGGTGGCATGCTGGTACTGGAGGAGCTGGAGCATGCGAAGGCCCGTGGCGCCAAAATCTATGCAGAAGTCATCGGCTATGGCGCAACCTCCGATGGCTACGACATGGTTCAGCCCTCGGGTGAAGGCGCCGTACGCTGCATGCAGCAGGCCATGGGTGACAGCGATGTCAGCATTGATTACATCAACGCACACGGTACCAGCACACCGGTTGGCGACACCCGCGAGCTGGAGGCTATCAAGGAAGTTTTTGGTGACAACATTCCCGCCATCAGTTCCACCAAGTCACTGACCGGTCACTCGCTCGGTGCAGCCGGTGTACAGGAAGCTATCTATTCACTGATCATGCTGCAGAACGACTTTGTGTGCGCCTCGGCCAATATTGAACAGCTTGACCCGGCAGCGGAAGGCTTCCCGATACAGCTCGAACGCAAGGACAATGCCGGCCTGCGCACAGTTATGTCCAACAGCTTTGGCTTTGGCGGTACCAATGCCTCGCTGATCCTGCAAAAGCTGGAAAACTGAAACCTTAACCGGGTTCAGCTGATGACAAGCGCCTTCCAGGCCTTGTCCAGTCGTTGAGGTGATACCTTGTCGACGGTCCCCAGCTCCTGCGCAAACAGGGAAACCCGCAGTTCTTCGATGAGCCACCGGAACACCTGTAGTTGTTCGGGATCCACACCGCCCTTGTTCTGTGCCTGCTCGAAGCGGGATTGATATTCCTGCACCTGCAACGCATGTTTTCGATCGCGCTCCACGTTTCCCGGCAGTCTTTCCAGCCTGGCGACCGCCGCGCGCAGGTAAATCGCCAGCCGCGGCAGACGCGACAGGGGCGTTGCCGAAAGAAAGCCGGGGTACACCAGCGCGCCGGCCTGCTGACGCAATTCGCTCATGGCCAACAGCAGTTGTGGTGATACAGACCCTTTCAGACCACGACTGAGCTGGTGGAAAGCCTGCAACGCCTCGTAACTGCTGCGACTAATCTCCACAGCCAGTTCCAGCAACCGCGCTCGCCCCGATTCGAGACGCTGACGGTACGCCGTCTCGTCACGCACCGGCTCTCCGGCAGACATAAAAGCAGCCTGCAATACAGCCTGCTCCATATCTGCCTGCAAAACTTCGACCGGTCCCAGCGGGGCAAACCACAGCGCCTGTTTTTGTCTTTCCGGCACACTACGATGGATGTCACGCAGGCGACGTCCGGCATTCTGGCGGAACAGCGCCAACAGACCCTGCTCATGCGCCTCGGCTGCCGCTTGCGGATTATCGAAAAGGCGCAGGTTAATACTGCCATCCCGTTTCTCCAGCGCTGGCCAGGCCTGCAATGTGATGCCCGCACGCGTAATCTCGACAGTCTCAGGCAAACGACCAAAGCCCCAGTCGAGTATATCGCTGCGTTCAAACTCCGAATCTGTCAGGCTTGTAAACCGGCTTTGCGCCTGCTCGCCGTATCTCTGTTGCAAGGCAACAAGATCCCGGCCTGCATCAATTCGCTTGCCCTGCTCATCGACCAGCTCGAACCAGGCGAACAGGTGGCGTGGCAGCAGATCCATATGCCAGGCTGAGCGAGGCACATCGATTTGTGTCATGCGTTTCAGCTGCGTCGCGAGTGCATCCAGCAGGTCTCCCTTCGGTGGTGTTACAGCCTGCAGGATGGCGCGAGCAAAGTCCGGCGCAGGCACGAAGTGACGTCGCAGTGTTTTTGGCAGGGATTTGATTAACAGGGTCACTTTTTCCTGACGCAGCCCCGGAACCAGCCAGTCGAACTCATCAGGTTCAAGCTGGTTAAGCATCGCCAGGGGAACCTGAATGCACACACCGTCATCTTCATCGCCAGGTGAGAAATGGTACCTCACTCCCAGCTGCAGGCCATGTACATTGATCTGTGACGGAAATTCCTGCTCGTCTACTGTTTCAGCGCCCTTTCGCATGACCGTTTCACGATCCAGGTGCAGACACCGGGGATTAGTGGCAATGACCTTTTTCCACCAGCGATTGAAACGGGGTCCGTCATACACATCTTCCGGCAAACGCTCATCGAAGAAATTAAACAGATCTTCCTCGTCCACCAGCACATCACGTCGGCGAGCTTTTGATTCGAGCTGGCCCAGCTCGGCAAGCAAGGTACGATTGTGCTCTGCAAACGCCGCATTCGTATTGAACAGGCCCTCTACCAGTGCGTGACGGATAAACAGGCTGCGCGCGATGGCAGGATCAATCGACCCGTAGTCCACCTTGCGCCGGTTGACCAGTGGCAGACCATACAAAGTGACACGTTCGAATGCGGTAACCCGGGCACGCTTCTTTTCCCAGTGGGGATCCGAGTAATGGTGCTTCAGTAATGGGCTTGCCAGGGGCTCTACCCAGGCCGGGTCAATAACTGCCACGGTACGCAGGTAACGCCTGCCGGTTTCGACCAACTCGGCGGCAACCACCCAGCCCGGTTTCTTTCTGGCCAAAGTGGATCCTGGAAATAGCTTGAAACGCAGATTTCTCGCCCCCTGGTATTCTCCCGGCTCAACCTGGAAAGCGATGTTTCCAAGCAGACCACTGATCAATGCGCGGTGGATCGCCTGATAATCCGCCTCGCCGCTGTTGCAGCGCATTCCCATACTGGTGACCTGCTCGTGCAACTGGCGATGAATATCCGCCCACTCGCGCATGCGCAACCAGGAAATAAAATGCTCCCGACACCATTTACGCAACTTGTTCTGCGACAGGTGGCGCGACTGCGCCTTCCAGGCACGCCACAATTTCAGGTAGGAAAGAAAGTCAGACTTGTCGTCACGGAACAGCGCATGTTTCTCATCCGCAGCCTGCGCCTTGTCAAGAGGGCGATCGCGCGGGTCGGCCGCTTCAAGCACTGCCGCAATAACCAGCGCTTCGCTGAGGCAGTTCTGCTCGTTCGCCGCAAGAATAATACGCGCAAGACGCGGGTCCAGCGGCAGACGACATAACTCGCGACCAGATGGCGTAAGCTGCTGTTGCACATCCACGGCACCAAGTTCGTGAAGCAGTTTGTAACCATCACGTACCAGGCGTGTATCCGGCGGATCCACGAAAGGAAAGGCATCGACATCACCCAGTTTAAGGGACGCCATTTGCAGGATTACCGCCGCAAGGTTGGTGCGATGTATCTCCGGGGCAGTGAATTCCGCGCGGGAAAGAAAGTCCTCTTCACTGTACAGGCGAATACAGATCCCCGCCTGCACACGCCCGCACCGTCCTGACCGCTGGTTGGCCGAAGCCTGTGATACGGCTTCTATTGGCAAACGCTGCACCTTGGTACGGTAGCTGTAGCGGCTGACACGCGCCAGCCCGGTATCGATCACATATCGAATCCCCGGTACTGTCAACGACGTTTCAGCCACATTGGTGGCAAGCACAATGCGTCGCCCCTTGTGAGAACGAAACACTTCGCCTTGTTGCCGGGCCGACAAGCGCGCATACAAGGGCAGGATTTCAGTGCGCGCAGGATGATGTTTGCGTAACAGTTCACTGGTCTCTCGAATGGCACGTTCGCCCGGCAGGAACACCAGGATATCGCCTGGCCCTTCTCTCGCCAGCTCATCAACGGCTTCGATAATCGCCTGGCCACGACTGCGGTCACGCTGGTCCTCATCTTCACCTGTGACGGGACGATAACGCATCTCCACCGGGAATGTTCTCCCTGACACCTCGACCACCGGAGCATTGCCGAAATGACGGGAAAACCGCTGCGGATCGATCGTAGCCGAAGTGATAATAACCTTCAGGTCCGGTCGTTTCGGCAACAACCGTCGCAGGTAGCCAAGCATGAAATCCACATTGAGGCTGCGTTCGTGCGCCTCATCGATGATCAACGTATCATATTCGCGAAGTTCCGGGTCTGACTGTATTTCGGCGAGTAAAATGCCGTCCGTCATGATCTTGATAAAACTGCTGTCACGTACACGGTCCTGGAAGCGTACCTTGTACCCTGCCGCCTCTCCCAACGGACAATGCAGTTCCTCTGCAATGCGTGCCGCCAGGCTGCGCGCAGCAATTCTTCGCGGCTGGGTATGACCGATCTTGCCGTAGGTCCCGCGTCCCAGCTCCAGGCAAAGCTTGGGCAGCTGGGTGGTTTTACCTGACCCGGTTTCACCACACAGGATAACGACCTGGTGCCTGTCCAGTTTTTCCAGAATGGCTTCGCGCTGTTCGACAACAGGTAGCGACAGCGCATATTCGGGTTTGGGCAATGTTTTATGCCGCTGAACAACCTGCTGCCGGGACATTTCAATCGCCCTGTTCAGCGCCAGGAGTCCATGATCGATCGGCTGACAACGCTGCAGGCGACGATGCAGACCGGCAATTTTTTTTGTCAGCCCGGGAATATCCCGGGCCAGACAATCATCAAGTTCATGTTGCAACTCGTCCAGGCGCTCTCTCCCGGGACGAACGGTTGACTCTTTCATCTCAAACCTGTGTGTTATAACAAGAGACAGCAGCAATAACCTCACAAAATGGTTACCCGCGCTATTTCGGGGTACATTGTACACTGCGTGCGTGATACAGGTTGAACGTTAAACGGCTGGCTACTGTCGTATGACACAGGCCCACAACATCCGGAATTGCCATGAGAACTCCAGGAACAAGACGCGACTTCTTCACCAACTGCTTCATGACAGGCCTCATCGCCCTGCTTGCAGCAAGCTCGCAGATCATGGCAGAACCCCTGTTTGACGATCCCGAGCACAAAGTGGTCTACCAGTTCAACCAGGCTGACCCTGACTATATGGCACATGTCCTGTTTTCTGTCGGTGCGTTACTACGTAAATACGGCGACAATATTCATATCGTGGTTACCGCCATCGGGCCGGGCATCCATATCCTGGCAGAAGACCCTGAACGACCTGTCCCCGAGATCATCCAGAAGCGTGTTGCCAGTCTGGCAGCCTATGGCGTTTCCTTTCATGCCTGCGGCAATACCATGAAGTCACTCGGCTGGACGAAAGACGATATTCTTGATTTTGCAGAAATCGTTGAAATTGGCGCCGATGACCTGATGTTGTTGCAGGAACAGGGATACAGCTATATCAGCTGGTAAACTTTACGATATAATGCCCCTCGCCCTGACCCCGTAGAAGGCGCATTCAGCGTCATTCAGGGTTGCGCTGTATCTTGAATATTTCGCAGCGCTCAACCAGAAAAACTACCATCGAAGCGAGGACGTATGAAGACAACTTATCTATCAGCACTGGTACTGCTGGCATCAGCGAGCACGCTGCCTCACGTCAGCCTGGCCGCCGGTGACGCAACAGCAGGCAAGGCAAAGGCCGCAACCTGTATGGGCTGCCACGGCGTACCCAGCTACAACAATGTCTACCCGACCTACCACGTGCCCCGGCTCGGCGGACAGCATGCGCAGTACCTGGTTTCCGCCCTCCAGGCCTATAAAGCCGGGCAGCGGTCTCACAAAACCATGCAGGCCCAGGCCAGTTCACTGAGTGATCAGGACATGGAAGATATTGCCGTTTTTTTTGCCAACACCGGCAAGTAACCTGCAGATAATCCAGTTGAGGAACGATTAATGAAACGCCTGATCCCGATAGTTGCTTATACATTTTTCAGTGCCATGGCCCTGAATGCACAGGCTGGTGGCCACGCCGATGCCGGCAAGACAATCGCTGCACAGCAATGCGCATCCTGCCATGCCGCAGATGGCAATAGCACTGATCCACAATTTCCACGCCTGGCTGGCCAATGGGCTGACTACATAGAACGCGCCCTGCTCGACTACAAGAGCGGCGCCCGCTCTAACCCGATAATGTCAGGTTTCGCCGCCGGCCTTTCCAGGCAGAATATGAAAGATGTTGGCGCCTGGTTTGCCAGCCAGCCCGGCGTATTCACTCCCGTACAACCGAAAACGGTCCAGGAATAATCATTTTTTCGCTGCAGGATTCCTGCGGACTGAAAATTTGTTTCAAAAGGGACAAAAACTCAAGTTTTTGTCCCTTTTTTCTTGACATATCCCGAAACCCTGCGAGACTTGGCTAAATATGGCCCAAACGGGCAAGGAGTATCCTTGACGCAAGACTCGTTCACTCGTCTGCAGGCTACCGCCATTACCGGCCTGAGTGCGCGCCAACTGGGTTACTGGCGCAAAACCGGGCTTGTGGCTCCCGCTGCTCGTACCCGCGGGGGGCATGCCCGCTACACCTTTACCGATCTTATTGCACTACGTGCTGCAAAACGTCTGCTTGATGCCAGCATCTCATTGCAACGCATTCGTAAATGCCTGCAGTCCCTTACGCATTTTCTACCCACGGCGGACCAGCCGCTGGTGGAGCTGTCGCTGGTGGTCACCGGCGACGTGGTTCTGGTTTTTCACGGTGAGCGCGCTTTTGATGCGCTGACGGGTCAGGAATGGGTCTTTCCTATCGCCGAGCTGGTGAAGGAAGTGGAGCAGTTGCAGCGGATTCAGCCACAACAAGGGGAATTGTTTCCTGCTGCTACAGAGAAACCGGAGAAATACGCCTGAACCAATAACAGCAATACAGGCCTGGTAGTGGAGTGCCCGGACACTTCACGCTTGTCGCTTAGTGTGCGCTACGGCGCATCAGGACGGGAGACGACGCATGAATATTATGACTATCGCCAAATCGACCTGCCCGTCAAGGTACTACCGGCGACTGGCAGAAGCACTCATGCAGGCTACCGCGTAACCCACAAAGACACATAATGACAGTGAAACCAACCTCCCCCATAGCAACAGTCACTCTGACAGAGGATATGGCCATGAAAGAACATGCCGAACAGATAAGGCTCCAGATGGTCGTGCTGACCTTTGATGATATTGAATGCCATCGACTGCAGATTGCAGGTGACTTTAATGACTGGATTCCCGACCGGGATATCGAAACCCGCCATATCAACGGGCACTGGCAAAAGGTTTTTACCGCTGAACCCGGCGTCTATGAATACCGGCTGGTTATCGATGGAAAATGGCAGGCTGACCCGACCAACCCTGCTGAAATTCCCAACGAACTGGGCGGCATCAACTCGCTGCTCCAGGTACCGGTGCACCACTGATGACCACTCATCTCAGCCCTGTGTGGCAACGCAAAGCCGCTTCCTCCGATCGTCTGGCACGCATCAGCGCACGCTTTCTCAGTGACATCCCGGAAACCCCGGGCAGCGAGGGCACTTGCCAGACGATCCCTTTTCTTCTCGACAATGCCGGTCAGAGCTGGGTGACTCATGACCTCTGCCAGGTACTCAGCCAGCGTGGACACAAGAGTATGCTATGCCATCTGGATGAGCCATGGACCGGGGAACCACGCGATTTATCGAGCGAGCCTGGCGCTCGCACAAAAGGAAACCGTTACTGCCTGGTACCCGTAACATCGGTAGAAACCGTCAGGGCAGCACGCTTTGACCACATAGTATTGCTGGTGCCAGCCAGCCTCGAGGGTGTACGTGCAGCCTACCGGCGCATCAAGCTTCTGAACGAGGAGCAGCCCGTTGAAACCGGCATAGTTATCGTAGGCCCACGTGACCAGCATGCCGCCTGGCGTTACTTCCGAAAACTGGCCGTCGCTTCGTTACGCTACCTTGATGTACCGCTCCTGAACCTGGGCTTCCTGCCCGAACAGGTCATGCCACAGCATGGTCCGGTCAATCACCACCGCAAGAATTTCCTTGCCCGCATCAGTGAGCGACTGGTTCGCATCGGCTTCTACCTGACAGCGTCAGATCGTTCTGCAACAGGATAAGACCTTATGAAGTTATGCATCGAGACCGCTGAAACCTGTGACTGCGAAGAACTGCGCACACTGATTATCGATGCAGCAGAGCAGCTACTGGGTACGGGTAATACCCTGCTGGAAGCAAAACTGCCGTGGGATGGACATCCTGTCATGTTCGCCGATGCCGAGGGACACCCGGTGCTGGTCAGCTTCGATCCGGAACAAAGTCAGGCGGCGCTGTTGAATGGTCTGAAAACCAGTGAACAACTCTCCAATGCACTTCCCTGGGTCAACCAGGTCTATGAGGCGCTGGGAAATCAGCAACTGCCTGTGCGCCTGATTATTGTAAGCCAGGACTACCCGCCCGGTTGCGAGACCATTCTCTCAGACTGCCCACAGCTTACCCTGTACCGCTACCGGACGCTCAGCATCAATGGTGAAACCGGACTCTGGCTGGAGCAAGCCAACAGTCCGCCCGTCAATACGTCGACAGGCAATGCAGCACCGCGGGCTATTTCTGAAAGCACTCCGTCTGCAGTGCCGGCAGAGCCAGCGTCACCACCGCTCACCACGGGTAATGAACTTCCGCCACTGAGTGATGAAGAGTCCGCCTTCTTCCAGCAGCTCTGAAACAGACAAAGGCTTCAGGCAGCAAGCTGTGCGATCAGTTCATCCTGTCGCGAATCAAGTACCTGCATCATCTGTTCACGCCGGGTACCCACTGCCTCAAACCAATCCATTACCGGCAACTGCAATGCCTCCAGCTGCGCAACAAGATTATCGACACGCCGGGGCATATTTGCCAGCGTTGCTGCACGTTTCGATGGTGACATCGCATTGAGCACCTTACGTAACTCAGACAGGCCAAAGGCAACGTGATCAAGCTCATCCTGAAGCGGGATACGTAATGATTCACGGGTGCCGGGGTCTGCAAGTGGAACAACCTGTTCTACAGCCTGCGAGCCGAGTGCCTCGATCACCAGGTAAAGGTCGGTAAGAAAATCCACCCACTCAAGCTCACGAAAACGGGTATGCAGGCGATCAAGCTCTACGGAAGGTATAACCGGTTGAGGGTCAATCCCAAGCTTGCTTATCCAGTCATTCTGGATACTGACATGCCGGCATTCATCGCCGACCTGCTTTGCGAGACCCATACGCGCCTCAGTATCGGGCGCCGTGGCAATACGCGCCGCACACACTTCCATGATGAATTGATCAACCTGAGTGTAGAGTACAAGCAAATGCCCCATTGCACGGGCATATGCCGGGTCATAGTGGATAGTATTCATATGCGTTCTCCTGGGATTAATGCAGACCAGCAACTAACACACCCCCGACATTGAGTCGGGGCCGGGAACACAGATTATTGCGCCAGAGCGTTAACCGCCTGTAGACATGAGTGCCGTAACGAACAGCACCCATGCAATGGAAGCAATGAACAGCGCAGAAATACGACTCTTGATATTATAGTGATCCATTTCTTGCTCCTTGCGGTAATTAGTGAGAGCAAACTCCTGTAATATAACGCCGTAGTCTGAAATCAACGGCCGGGGACAGTCCTGCCTTGTTCCCGTTGTATACGGTTTATCGCAAAGTCCTGCCGGGTTCAACCGATGTTTGCTGAAAGTGCGAAAAGGTGTCTGGTTTTAGCGACAGTTATGCTGTCAGCAAGTGTTTTCGCGCGCGCCCCCTGCACCAGTCTCCCTGCTGACCCGGGCTGGCGAAGTGTGTTTTCCGACGATATTTTGACAATTTTTACGCCTGCCAGGGCCTCAGAGAGTCCTCAGTTGGTGGCCAGAATCACCTGGCCAGCCAAACCGGAACATCTGTATAAAATCATCTGGGACTATGCTTCGTTTCGTGAACACGTACCCCACGTCAGGAAAAGTGAAGTCCTGCTGAGTACAGGGCACCGCAAATGGATCTACCAACAACTGGATTTACCCGGCCCCATGCAGGACCGGCACTACATACTGGAAAGTGCCAATAATGATAGCCAGCCGGCACTTCAACGCTATCGGGTTACATGGCAATTAAGTGACCGATTCGAGCTGCCAGCAAGTCAATTAGTACGACCCGCTGAATTCTCCGGTTGCTGGAGTATCCAGCCGGGCAGTGCAGGTGGGCTGGATGCGCTGTATCACATCAGACTGGATCCGGGAGGTCATGTACCTCACTGGATGGCACGGGCCGGAATGCGTCGCTATGCAAGAGAATTAATGAAACGTTTGCATACATTACTTCAAGCGCCTGAAGCCAGTAATTTGCCATAATACCCGGCATCTGACCGGGAAAAACAACAAGCCACAATTCGCTCGAACTGTTTTTCATGGCGTTGCATCACAGATACAGCAATTTGTGCCGCTTCTCCGAAAGGGTAACCGTATACACCCGTACTGATCGACGGAAATGCAATCGAGCGAACGCCATACTCAAGCGCAAGTCGAAAACTGTTTTCATAGCAGCGCTCCAGCAACAAGGCCTCATCTGAATCACCGCCTTGCCATACTGGACCCACAGTATGAATCACCCAGTTTACCGGCAGGGAAAACCCCGGTGTGATACGCGCCTCTCCAACAGGACACCCGCCAAGGTTTCGGCAGAATTCCAGTAACCGGGGCCCGGCTGCACGCTGAATTGCACCATCGACACCACCGCCGCCGAGCAGAGTTTCATTGGCAGCGTTTACGATTGCATCTATTTCCAGTGTTGTAATATCTTGTTTTATAACATCAATCATGATCAACCGGGCAGTTGTTCAGTAAACCACCTTCAGGCAATCTGCGAACCGGATTTGTTGTCTGCGTCAGGCAGCATGGGCTCGGGTTTGTGGATACCATAGCCCTGGGCATAATCCACACCAATGTGATTCAACTGTTCAAGTATCTCGTCATTTTCGACAAATTCTGCAATCGTCTTCATACCCATCACCTGGCCGATCTCGTTAATCGATTTTACCATGGCGCGGTCGATAGGGTCGTCGACCATGTCTCTCACGAACATTCCGTCAATCTTCAAAAAATCGACATCAAGATTTTTCAGGTAGGCGAACGATGACAACCCGGAACCAAAATCGTCCAGTGCGAACCTGCAACCACGCGCCTTGAGCGTGGAGATAAAACGCCTGGCAACGGCAAGATTTGAAATTGCCGCTGTTTCTGTGATTTCGAAACACAGTTTATCTGCTGGTAATGGATGAGCATCAAGCTGTGACTCGACATAATCCAGAAAATGCTCATCTGCCAGCGTATGGCCAGATACATTTATACTGCACAAGCTGAGCGATCTGCGTTCGGAAGGGTGCTCGTCCAGCCATGTCAGTACATTACGCAAAACCCAGCGGTCGATGTTGGGCGAAACACCATAACGTTCTGCTGCCGGCAAAAATGCGCCGGGTGGTACCAACCGGCCTTCCTCATCACGCATACGAATCAGCACTTCAAAATGCTCCCCCGTCTCTGCCTCGGCATCAAGCGGGACAATTCTTTGTCGGTACAACCGGAAGCGGTTTTCTTCCAGGCCACGCACTATGCGTGACACCCACTGAACCTCGCTGTAGCGGCGTTGTGCATCGGTGTCATCATGCCGGTACATTTCGATACGATTCCGCCCGCCATCCTTGGCTGCATAGCACGCTATATCCGCCACACTGAGAAGATCCATTACAGAGCTGTTATGTTCGTCCACCTCGACCATGCCAATACTGACACCAACAACGAAAGTATTACTGTCCCAGACAAAACGGAAATCCGTCACAGCACGACGCAGGTTTTCGGCTATCTGATAAGCCACCTTGCTGTCACACCCGACAAGGAAGACACCGAACTCGTCTCCACCGAGGCGAGCCAGCACATCACTGTTGCGCAATTCTTCTGCCAGGATAACAGCCAGCTGCCTGAGGAGCTGGTCACCTGCAACATGACCACTGGTGTCATTCACCACCTTGAACTGGTCAAGGTCAAGGTACAGCAATACACAGGTCTGTTCCTTGACGCTCGCTCTTGCTATCTCAAGACTGACAATACGCTCGAACTCGGTACGATTAACCAGTCCGGTGAGGCTGTCGTGCTTCGCCTGGAAAGATAGTTCTTTTGCCATGCGTCGCGCTTCCGTCACATCACGAATCACCATAACAGCACCTGCAACCGAACCACTGCGGTCCCACATAGGTGCCGCATTGACTGACACGGGAATCTGTTCACCGGATGTATTTATCAGGGTAACTCCCGGCTCGGCCGGTATTGCCCTTGCTTCCCACAGGGCACGCTGGCAAATTGGCATGCGTATCTTTGAATCACCCTCCTTTACCAGGTTCACTATATCGATCATCGAACGCCCTTTGGCCTGCTCAAGCCTGAGCTGCAACAATTGCTCGGCGCTGCTGTTCATGTAGGAGACCCGTCCTTTCTCGTCACAGGCAACAACCCCATCAATAATTGATTCCAGTGTCACGTGGAAATGCTTGAGAGTCTCCTCCAGGGTTTCACTGGATTCCTGAACCCGCTCCATCATTCGATTAAAACCCTCGAACAGTTGGCCAATCTCGTTTTTCTCGCGTGTTCCGACACGCAGTGTGTAGTCGCCGGTCACCGAAACTCTCTCGAACGCCTGCGCAAGGCGTTGTACCGGCTCACTGAAAGCACGCTGGAAGCGCACAGCAACAAGGAGCATCAACAACACCAGCATCGGAGCGAGCAGGAATATCAGCTTGTAATAACCCTGTATTCTCGCCTTGTACGGGAGCAACGAAAAACGCACATAAACCGCACCATACGGCTTGCCGCTGTAACGTACGGGAGACAACACTTCCAGGTAGTCAGGGTGATAACGGATATCCATAATCTGGTAGCTTGGCACCGGAACCGGCTCGACGCCTTTCTTCATATAGCCGAAGCGAAACTGCTCGTTCTGGTCATAGAGATATGCGGCCAGCACATCGGGAAAGGCTTCAAGCCGAGAAACAGTGTCTGCTGCAACATCCGGCGAATCCAGCAAAAGCACCTTGATGAAATCCTGACTCAACACTTCGATAACGGATGTCAGTCCATTTTCCGCCTCATCCTGGATTGCACGACTACCCAGGTAGATCATCATTGCAGACATGGCGACAGCAACAATCAGGGAAGCCGAGAAAATCGCAAGGATTAAACGGTTTCGTACAGAAACTCGCTGCAGGTAATCCACTATTCTTTCAAATAAAGTCATTAATCCGGTACAGATTCCGCAGGTTTGCGCTTGTCCAGGACATTATTTTCTATTGGTAAGCGGGGAGTTAGCAGCAAGGTCCACGTGTGACCATGTGTTTCAAGGACCCGGTAAACCCGGGCAATCTGCTTCTTTTGCTAGAGGTCATATCTGAAATCCCTGATCTTCTTCAATGCACCAATCCTTGACGCGACACACCGCTCCAGTCACGGGATGCCTGACGTTATGATTCGATGTACCAGGCAGTTCAACAAGTATAGACTATCGTTATAAGCTTTCGTAATCAAAAAGGAAATTCGTTTCCGGAAAGCTAAAATCAACAGGAAATCCGTCAGTCACTCAACTACAATAACGGCTGGATAACGAGGAGAGATGGATATGCCATCAGAAGAATCAATGCCAAAATGGGATGTCGCTCTGGCGGCCATGGCCAGCGATGCCTGTAAACAGAAAGCCGCGCCACTGACACTCGACGACTTTCATCAACTGGCTGCCGGGCACGCGATCCGTCTGGATGACATCATGGAAACCGTGTTCCTGCTGGTTATAAATAATAAATGGCGCTACACCGATGCATCCGGCAATGAACAACAGCTTGACCAGGACACGCTGGACAGGCTCTATGTCAAACGCCGCTTGTCTGAAAAAGATCTCGCCACATTCAATGGTGGCTGGGAGCCGCGTCAGACATAAGGTATACCTGTCAAATCCCCGTCGATACGCCAGGCTGGCAGGAAAACGAACCGCGCGGAACGTTCCTAAAGAAGCGGGCTCATCAGCTTGATAACATTCTGCATCAATCGCTGATAACCTGGACGACGCCGCCATTCCTCGAGCGTAAGCCGACGGGAATGGTCACGGTACCAGCCCTGCTGCTGTCGTAGCGCTCTGGCCACACCGGCATCGTAAAAGATCATATTGATCTCGAAATTCAGCGCGAAAGACCGGATATCGAAATTACTCGACCCCAGGAAAGCCAGTGACTCATCAATTGTGATACTTTTTGCATGCAGCAAACCATCGACAAACAAATGAATCGTAACCCCGCTTTTAAGTAACCGTTCGTAATACCCGCGGGCAGCGTTACCCACCAGTAGCTGGTCAGACCGCAACGGAACAAGCAACTCGACCTCGACACCTTTCAGTACCGCGGTTTCCATCGCCTCAAGGAAAACCTCATCGGGTACAAAATACGGCGTAGTAATCGTTACACTCTGGCGCGCTGCATACAGTGCCGCTACCACCAGTCGCTGGTAGTTCTCCTCGGCAAACAATGGGCCACTGGGCATGGTTTGCACGGCAATGCCATTCCCGGTATTGCCCCCGGCATCGGGGAATATATCTGGTCCATCCAGCAACTCGCCACTCTCGGTAAACCAGTCACCGACAAACACCGCCTGCAGCTCCAGCACAACGGGACCATTCAGGCGCACCATCAGGTCATACCAGCGCAAATCCTTGTGCCCATAACCGACGTCAACAATATTCTGCGAACCGGTATAGGCAACACGTCCATCGATGACTGCGATCTTGCGGTGATTACGCAAATCAATTCGTGACACAGCCGCTCGAAGCAGACTTACCGGCAGCGCCCGGTATAATTCAATGCCGGACTTGCGCATACGTCGTGACATTTTCCGTACAAATCGCCTTGAGCCTTGCCCGTCCACCAGCAGCCGGCACTTGACGCCACGCGCAGCAGCACGCTCAAGCGAGGCACACACCCGCTGACCGGTCTCATCGGTTGCAAATATATAAAACAGTAAATGCACATGACCTTGTGCAGCATCGATATCTTCGACAAGTCGATTGATAAATGCGTCGGTATCAGTCAGCAAGTCGGCCCGGTTACCGAACATGATCGGCATATAACCAAGTTTTTCAGCAAGCGTTATCGTAGGAAGGAATTTCTTCTCAAGATGCTCACCCGCATTCTCCATATGCGGCATATAGCGATTGCGCATGTCTTCCAGCCTGTCCAGTATGGCCTTGCGCTGGACCAGACGATGGCGAGGCAACCGGTTTTCTCCAATCAGAAAATACAGCACCAGCCCCGGCCAGGGGAGGAAGAAAATTACCAGCAACCAGGTCATTGCCGTACGTGGCGGATGACGTTCGACGACAACGCCAAGCATGACAAGTCTCACCAGCCATTCACTGATATAGAACCATACTGAACCGGAAATAACGGTGTCGAATGACATTCAGATCTACCCCATGCGGGACAGGACAAGACCACTGGCTATGGTTAAAAGTCCCAGCAATAGCAGGAACAGAAACACGCTACGGATATTTTTCCGTTCCCCAAGAGCAAGTGCATAGACTGCCTTTAGCAGATTATTGCTGCCAGCAGCCACCACAATAGAGCCAGCGAGCTGCTGCCCTGTCATAGAGGTATAGTGACCGCTGAGAATTGAAAGCACAAAGGGGTCGATATCTGTAAACCCGACAATAATGGAGAGCACATCAAGGCCGGTTCTGCCGAAATGGCTGATGACCAGGTGTGTGACAACAATCATGACCACGAACAATACGGCAAATAACAGGGCAATGCCCAGTTCCAGCGGATTGGAACGCTCAAGGTCTGGCGGCATACCAGGATCTGCAGTGGCCTTTTTATCAACGTATACCGCAACAGCAATTGACAGGAAACCAAAAATCAGCAGTGGCGGTGCAGCCTGGAGCAACAGCTGTGGATTCATAATGGCAACAAGAATCAACAGCCTGAGGTACATCATGCCAGTAGCTGAAATAATACCTGCATTCAATGATGGGTCAGCTTTGCCCAGACCTTTGCTCTTGCGGGCCAGCACCACTGTTGTTGCTGTGCTGGAGTAAAGTCCACCAAGCAGACCGGTAACCAGGTAACCCTGTCGGGTGAGTAGATACTTTCTCAGGATATAACCGATATAGGAAATACTGGACACCACTACTACGGCCAGCCAGATCTTGAACGGTGTGGCGGGCACATAGGAAGAAATCGGCGTATCAGGCAGGAGCGGCAGGATGACTCCGGATAGCAGCATGAACTTGGCCAGGACAGGCATCTCCCGGGGATCTATATGCTCGACAAAACGATGGGTCTGTTTCCATGTGCTGAGTGTGAAAACCAGGGAGACAAATACAAGAACAAGGAACCAGGGGGGTTGCAGGGAAATAATGGCGCCAAAGGTATAGACAATGAGTGCAATCAACGGTTGCAGCAAACCGGTTTGTCCACTCTTCAGTTTATAGTGATAGAACAGGCTGAAAAACAACAGCAAGCCCGCCATACCTGCCAGATAAAGACGGTATTCAGGGTCAAGGATGAACAGCAGGTAACCGAGTATTGCGATGAAGGTAAAGGTACGGCTGGTTCCCAGGCTGATAGCCGGTATCTCGGGACGTTCCTTGCTTCTGAGCAGAATATATTCACGAAACTCCAGCCCCGTTAGAAAACCAAACAGGGCCACCAGGGCAAAGCGAAACCAGATCTGGGACAACAGCTCGCTGATCAGTGACGCGTTATCCACGAAAGGTGATTTCCTCCATTGCGCTCGAACCTTATCATCTTGAATCAGGTAACCCGCCATGTCTGGCAAGCCACCTGTAATCTTCAACATTACACGTGATGATGTTTACGCCCACGCCATAGTATGAGTAACATTGCCAACAGCGCGAACCCGGCACTCAGCCATATGCGCTGTTCGCTATTAAGGTTATACCACAGGATCGTCAACCAGTGTCCGCCGCTCAGGTAAAGTAATAACCAGATGAATATTGCAGCGGTATCGATCAGATAAAAGGTGAACAGGCGAACGCCAAGCACACCGGCCGTTATCGGTACCATCGGGTGGATCACGAACATAATACGCCCGACAAACAGGGCAACGGGACCATAGTGTTTGAAAAGCGTTTTGGCGCGGTTCTGCAAATCCCTGGAGCCGCTCCAGCCGAGCTTGTGTTGCCACTCGGTGTAACCGAGCCGGCCAAGCCAGTAGCCGATACTGTCAGTCAGGACAGCGCCTGTCATGGCGCAAAACAGCACCTGCCAGAAATCGATCAAGCCATGGCCTGACAACGAACCAATAACAGGAACCAGTATGACTCCTGGAAGCAGCAAACCGATGACCGGGCTGGATTCCAGAAAGATCAAAAATGCGATGGTCGGACAGGGCCAGGGGCTGTTCGTCAGCCAGTTTACAAAGCTGTCAACAAAAGCATTCATCATCCCTTCTTTTGCATATCACTTAGCATTTCCGCCTGCAGCGCCTGAAATGCCGCTAGCAACGAAAGTACCAGGTTAAGCAGGATATACGGGTAGGGATCGAATGGGTTGAGTAAAATGGAAACAGTATTGAGAATAATCCAGACGACAAGCAGGGTACTGAATGAAATTATGAAACGCCAGCTGCCACCGAACTCGGCGACCTTATCCGCTACGCACTCTCCAAAGCTCAGCGTTTGATCATATTCCTCGTCAATGTTCTCTGATAACAACGCCTTGTTCTCCAGGCTCGCTACTACCTCCTGCTCCAGGTCATCCAGTTCACCCAGATCCTTCCGCATTTGATGGCGAATATAATTCGTGCGAATCTGGTTAAGGCAGGCGTAACAGATATAACCGGAGGAAGACCAGTCCGGTGCTTTTTCACAAATCAGTGGCAGTAATTCTTCGCGCACCAGGTGGCCTGGCAACAGTTCACGTTGTGGCTTGCTCTTGTGACAGACCTGACAGATTAAAAAGTGTTGAGAACGTGATGTCATGAGTCATGCCCTGAATCTTGTGGTCAATTCCAAATGAAATCTGGTGCCGTTGATACCGTATAGTATCACTGTGGCTTACTTCAGTCTGTGGCATCTTCCTCGTTGGCAGGCAAGGGTATACTATCATCGCTTGATTCAACTTCCAGCAAGCGCGCATCAATGTCTGACATCAACTTCCGGTAGGTATCGATGCCAATCGAACCTTGCTGCCAGATTTCCAGTAACTGCGATTTCTCGAATTGCAGCATTCGACGGCGCAACTGGACAAGCGCTTCATGAAAATGCAGTTGAGGATCCAGGTCAATAGCGTCCAGACGGTCGTTCGCCTCACCCATACGCTTCCGGTATTCCGATTCGACCCTATCAAGCACCCGCGCATCGATGAAACCCTTGTCACGCAATCGGCTGATTTCAATCAGCACGTCAGCAGAAAATTGCAGGCTGGCACGCGCCAGTTCATAGGCTGCCATAGATTCACACTGGCCCAGCAGGCCAAGATATCGCGCCAACGGCGTCATGCTCAGACCCTGTACAAAAATTGATAGCAGGACAACACCGAACACCAGGTTGACAAGTGTCTCGCGCAAGGGCAGGTAGGCAGGCTCAATACCAGCACCATGGAAAGTGCGCCACGCAGTCCACCCCAGCTAAGCACGAGGGCCCAACTATGCGGAATACGCGCCGACGTCCAGGCCAGGGCACCGCTGGTTACTGCCACTACCAGGGCGCGTGCCAGCGTCATTGCCAGATATGCAAGAAGGATCAGTGGCCAGACTGCCCACAGCGCATCAAGACGAATCTCAAAACCCATTAGTAAAAATACCAATGAATTGAGCGCAAAGCCAAGGTACTCCCAGAAGGTATTTGCTGCCACCCGCCGGGAAGGTGACATGCCGTGCCCCAAACCATAGTTGCCGCATATCAAACCGGCAGCCACAGTGCTGATAACACCTGAGAAGTCCATCTGATCGGCGAACAGGAAAGAACCGTAGGCAGCAACCATGGTGAGAGTAATGGCGACCATCGCATCATCAATGCGTCGCAAGGCCTGCGCAACCAGCAAACCTATGATGCCGCCTACCGCAAGCCCGCCACCTGAAACACGAAGAAACTCTACCAGCAACTGGCTGATGGATGTATGAGTGCCCGCCAGAAGCGCCAATACCAGCAGCTACCCGGACAGTCCTTGTGGTCGTATCACCAGCCCTGCAACGATCATCGGGACGGAGACGGGGAGCGACATGTCCATTTCACAGATATAATGGAGCGTGCCCTGATGTGAGTGGGAGCATATCTGCGGCTTCCGGATTCATCGTCAGTCGGAACTGTCTCAGACGTACCGCGCCTCGCGCACCATTGGCCGGTCTTCCTGTTGCCAGCGGATGATGCCGCCAGCAAGACTGATGACATTCTCGAACCCCATCTGCCTGAGTGTGGCTGCTGCCATGGCCGAGCGCCCGCCCGTTGCACAATACGCTACAACCGGGCGGCTTCGCGCCTCTACCAGTTCAGGCTGATGCTTTGGATACTCCGTATCCGCTGCGGCTTCCAGAATGCCGCGCGGGACCAGCATCGCACCCTTGATATGTCCCTGTTCGTGTTCACTGGGCTCACGCACATCAAGAATCAGCAGCTCCTCGACTTCACTCAGCATGCCCTCCAGTTGTTCCGGTGTGACTTCTTCGATCTGTGCTTTCGCCGCCTTGACGAAGTCCATCAGGGTAAGGGGTGCCATGGTCATGCTGAAACCTCTCAGTTCGGGTTCTTGTACGGCACATCGGAGCTGCGTGTCATACAACAATAAAGGGATATGGTAGCAAGGGGCGGATTCGAACCGCCGACCCCAGCATTATGAGTGCTGTGCTCTAACCAACTGAGCTACCTTGCCATTAGCTGTCTGCGGCCCGCAGGCCGCGAAAGAGGCGAAATTGTAGGGATTTCACGCCGCGCTGTCCAGCCGCCAGCGCGAAATCAGGCTTCCTAGACGTTAAAGCGGAAATGCATGACATCGCCGTCCTGCACCACATAGTCCTTGCCTTCCAGGCGCAGCTTACCGGCCTCTTTGGCGCCCTGCTCACCGCCACAGGCAATGAAATCCTCATAAGATGTCACCTCGGCACGGATGAAGCCTTTCTGGAAATCTGTGTGAATCACCCCGGCCGCTTCCGGCGCCGTGGCGCCAACCCGCACCGTCCAGGCCCGCACTTCCTTAACCCCCGCCGTGAAATAGGTATGCAGGCCGAGCAGGCGGTAACCGGCGCGAATCACCCGGTTCAGGCCAGGTTCTTCCAGCCCCAGTTCTTCGAGAAACACTTGCTGCTCATCTTCATCCAGTTCCACCAGCTCTGCCTCAATCGCAGCACAGACCGGCACGACCACTGCGTCCTCGTTTTCAGCCAGTTTGCGTACCGTGTCAAGGAGGGGATTATTCTCTAAGCCATCTTCCGCTACATTGGCGATATACATGGTGGGTTTCAATGTCAGCAGGTGCAGGTCATAGAGATGCGCACGCTGGTCATCATCCAGCGACATGGAACGTGCCATGCGCCCTTCGTCGAGATGGGCTTTCAGTGGCTCCAGTATGGCGAGCCTGGCCTTTGCATCCTTGTCACCGCCCTTGGCCAGCTTGCCAACGCGATGTTGCGCCTTCTCTACCGTGTCGAGATCCGCCAGCGCCAGTTCAGTATTAATCACTTCAATGTCCGACAAGGGGTCGACCTTACCCTCGACATGTACCACGTTATCATCCTCGAAGCAGCGTACTACATGCACAATAGCGTCGGTTTCACGGATATTGGCAAGGAACTTGTTGCCGAGGCCTTCGCCCTTTGAAGCGCCCGCCACCAGCCCGGCGATGTCGACGAATTCCATAGCTGTGGGCAGCACACGTTCCGGCTTTACGATTTCTGCCAGCGCATCAAGCCGTGTGTCCGGCACGGGCACGACACCGACATTTGGATCGATGGTACAGAACGGGTAATTTTCCGCCTGGATTTCCGCACGCGTCAGAGCGTTGAACAGTGTCGATTTACCCACATTTGGCAAACCGACGATTCCACATTTAAATCCCATAAGGTCTCACTTCAACTGAATGCAACATCACTTTTGTGTGTGCAGTGTATGCATGGCTTTTTCGATCTGACCTTCCACCACACCGGGCATCACGTCCAGCGCATCGCAGATCGCGTCTTCGATCAGACGTCGGTCACTCACAGAGGGTTTCTTCAGTACATAGTCAACCACCTGGTCACGGTGCCCCGGGTGACCGATGCCGATACGCAGACGATAGAAATCCTTGCTGCCAAGATGGCTGATAAGATCGCGCAAACCGTTATGGCCTCCGTGACCGCCCCCCTTCTTCAGCCGCACGGTGCCCGGCTCCAGATCAAGCTCATCATGAACCACCAGTATCTGCTCGACGGGAATCTTGAAGAAACGCATCAGGGCGCCAACAGCCTGCCCGCTGCGGTTCATGAAGGTCAGTGGCTTTTGCAACCGGCATTCGTTCCCGTCCAGCTGGCAGCGCGCAACTTCACTGTGGAAACGCGGCTCGGCATGAAATTCCTGCCGGCAACGCCGTGCCAGATCATCCACAAACCAAAACCCGGCGTTATGCCGGGTTGGTTCGTACTCGGAACCGGGGTTACCCAGTCCCACGATGAGCTGAATCGCCGGCACCGGCCGGTTCGATCAGCCTTCGCCGTCGGTGGCGGCTTCTTCACCACCTTCGGCAGCTGCGGTTTCATCGGCTTCTTCCTCATCACCGCCACCCTTGGGTGCATGAACTGCGGCAATGGCAAGATCATGACCTTCACCTCGTCCCAGTTCGACCAGACTCGCACTTTCCGGCAGTGTCAGTTCACTCAGGTGGACGGAATCACCGATCTCCAGCCCGGATACATCGACTTCGATATATTCAGGCAGATGATTCGGCAGAACATCGACCGCTACTTCAACCACATCATGTGTAACCAGACCACCGGCCTTCACACCCGGCGCTATGTCCGCACCGGTAAAGTGCAATGGCACATTGACACGGATTGGCTTTTTCTCGTCGATACGCATGAAATCCATGTGCATGACAACCGGCTTGGCCGGGTGGCGCTGCATATCACGCAACACAGCCTTGCTGACCTTGCCATCGATGTTCACGGCGAGGATATGGGAATAGAAGGCTTCATGATCCAGGCGTTTGAGGATCTCACTGTGCTTCAGCTTGATGGATTGCGGATCCTGATCCGCACCATAGATCACAGCCGGCACCATGCCTTCGCGACGCAGGCGGCGGCTCGCACCTTTCCCCTCGTCTGTACGCGACTCGGCTTCGAGTTCAAAAATAGACATAACATTAACTCCAGATTCAAATAAATAACTCCCCCGCGACCAGGGGAGACCGTTCAGCCCGGCGTACTCACGCCGAACCGCTCGTCAGTCCATAAACATGGTGCTGACAGATTCTTCATTGTTGATGCGGCGAATCGCTTCGGCCAGCATCTCGGTAATACTCAGCTGCCGGATACGCGTACAGGCCTGCGCATCCGGGCGCAACGGAATAGTATCCGTCACCACCAGTTCATCGAGATCCGAATTACTGATGTTCTTGATGGCATCACCCGAAAGTACCGGGTGCGTACAGTACGCCGCCACCCTTATTGCGCCGTTGTCCTTCAACGCCTTCGCTGCCTGGCACAGTGTGCCGGCAGTATCCACCAGGTCATCGACCAGTACGCAACTGCGACCCTCGACTTCACCGATGATGTGCATCACCTTGGCCACATTGGCCTTGGGGCGACGCTTGTCGATAATCGCCAGGTCGGCATCATCCAGCCGTTTGGCCAGCGCACGCGCCCTCACGACGCCTCCAACATCCGGTGATACCACCATCAGGTCCGGGGTCTTCTTGCGCCACACATCACCCAACAGGATCGGTGAGGCGTATACATTGTCCACCGGCACATCGAAAAAACCCTGGATCTGCTCCGAGTGCAAATCTACCGTCAGCACCCGGTCGGCACCGACGTTGCCGATCATCTGCGCCACCACACGAGCCGTAATCGGTACCCGTGAGGAACGTGGCCGACGATCCTGACGCGCATAACCAAAGTACGGAATCACCGTGGTGATGCGTGCAGCCGAAGCGCGGCGCAGCGCATCAACCATGACCAGTAGCTCAATCAGGTTGTCGTTAGTTGGAGAACAGGTCGGCTGGATCACAAATACATCGCGACCACGCACGTTCTCCATGATCTCGACCATGCTCTCGCCGTCGCTGAACTTGCCGACAACGCACTTGCCCAGGTTCAGCCTCAGATGATTGGCAATTGCCTGCGCCAGTGGCGGGTTGGCATTGCCTGAAAACACCATCAGACGGTTTTCTGCATCCGTTGAAGGCATGCCTATCATGCTGTCGCCATCCTGTTCCGGTCGAAGTCAAAAATTATTGGCTGGGGCGGCAGGATTCGAACCTGCGTATGCCGGGATCAAAACCCGGTGCCTGGCCGCTTGGCGACGCCCCAAAAATCGTTTTATCCGGCGCGCGCCAGACGCTCCATCAAGGGGGAGCGATTACAGCCGCGCGCCACAAATCCTGTCCAGGGCGCTGGCAGCTGTTCCAGTACGGCGCGCGCCTCGGCTTCTTCCGGGAACGCCGCGAACACACAGGCTCCACTGCCCGTCATGCGTGCAGGCTGATATTTAGACAGCCAATTCAGTGCGTTAGCTACTTCCGGATAATGTCGCACAACCACCGCTTGCAGGTCGTTGGCGCCCGCACCCGAGAGAAAGGCGGGTATTTTGAGGGGGCGCGTGTTGCGTGTCAATTGCGGGTCGGAAAATATCTCGGCAGTAGATATGCTTAGCGCCGGATCCAGCACCAGAAACCAGGGGCTATCGAGTTGATCGAGAGGCGTCAGCCGCTCGCCCACCCCCTCGGCCCAGGCCGCCTGGCCGTGTACAAATACCGGCACATCAGCGCCCAGTTGCAGGCCCAGATCAGCCAGGTCATGCACATCGAGGCCGAGTTGCCACAGGTGATTCAACGCCACCAGTGTGGTGGCTGCATCCGAACTGCCACCACCAAGGCCGCCACCGACCGGCAGCCGCTTGTCAAGTGTGATGCGCACCCCTCCCGGATAGCCGCTCAGCCGCTGCAAGGCACGTGCTGCACGGAACACCAGGTCATCTTCTGTTGCAACACCGGGCAACCCGCCAGTCAACTCGAGCAAGCCACCCGGCAGACGCTCAAACCAGAGCCGGTCACCGTAATCGAGAAACTGGAAAACGGTCTGCAACTCATGGTAACCATCGGCGCGCTGTCCGGTTACATGCAGAAAACGGTTTATCTTGGCCGGTGCCGGCCAACCTTCTCCCTCACGGGCAAAACGCACTACAGCTCCCATTCATCGACAAGCAACTTGACGTGTACCCCGTCGCGCTGCAAATCAAGGCGTGCGGGTAACGCGTACCCGCCATAGTCCCGATAATCCCGATATTCGATCTGCCAGCCATGTTGCTGCAGGGAGGCCAGCCGACCCGCCGCATCCAGCCGCGTCCTGGCATCGCCCTCACGGTCCGGCAAGCCCCGCAACCAGTAATCAAGCCCTGCCACCGGGAGCCGCCAGCCACTTTGTTGTTCCAGTAATATTTCCGGGCGCGTTGAAAATTCTGCCGGCCGGCCGGCGCGCTTCAACCAGACACCTGTATCACCACCTTCCAGCTCTATGGCGCCCTGACCGAACGGGCCACGCAAGCGTATACGGTAATTATCATCATCCTGTTTCCAGTCAAAGGCCGCACTCCAGCCTTCCTCGTCGGTGCGCACGGCCAGCCTTCCACGCACCTGCCAGTCCCGCAGGGCGGCAACGGACGCCTTGTGTGCTTCCCAGGACCCGCTATCGGCAGGTTGATGTAGCGGTGCCTGTGTGGCACACGCCGACAACAACAGGAGAGGGTAAAGTCTGAACAGATGTAACCACTTCAGGGAAATCAAGCTTCCACCCATTCAGGGCGAAAATCGCCGAACCGTATCTTCAAGGAGACGGTTGCCAGGACTGGCATCACGTGCTTTTTTCCACAGTGCCAGTGCAGCATCCTTGTCGCCCATCGTCCACAACACTTCGCCAAGGTGAGCGGCAATCTCGGTATCCTGCGTCATATCGTAGGCTTTTTGCAGGTACTCACGCGCCTCCGCCAAACGGCCCAGGCGGTACATGACCCAGCCCATGCTGTCGATTACGGCCGGGTCGTTCGGTGTTTGCGCATAGGCACGCTCGATCAATTTCAATGCCTCATCATAGCGATTGGTGCGATCGGCCAGCGTGTATCCCAGCGCATTCAGTGCACGGGTGTTATCCGGCTCAATCTTCAATACATGGCGCATATCTGCTTCGGCCTGGTCAATACGACCCAGCCGCTCTGCTACCAGTGAACGCGCATACAGTATTTCGATATCGTCAGGACGGGTTTGCAAATAATCGCTGTAGAGCTTGTAAGCCTCTTCATTCCAGTCAATGCGACTGAGGATACTGCCTTCTACCAGGTACAGCCGCTGTGACTGCTCAGGCTGGGCAAGACGCAGCTTGCGCAGACGTTCGCGCGCAGCACTGACATCACCTTCAAGCGCCTCCAGGTTGGCAATGCGAACCTGTGCCTCTAACAGGTGCTCCCCTTTTGACACCTTGCTGTACCACTTGATGGCTTCCTTGCGCCGGCCCTTGTCTTCGGCAATAGCACCCAGGTAGTAATAAGCCTGCTGCTCCTGTACACCAAGCTTAAGCAGCTTCCTGAACATTTCCACGGCATCATCGATCTGGCCGGCTTCCAGTGACAACAGGGCCAGCGAATAGACAATTTGAGCATTATCCGGCTGTTTCCGGAGGAGCAACTTGTACTGCTCACGCGCAGCATCGAAGTCATCCATATCAACCAGCAACCGCGCGTAGGCCTGACGCAGTAAAATATCATCCGGTTTTTCCTGCAAGGCGGTAGTGAACTGCTGTCGGGCCAGCGCTCCCTGCCCCTGCTTGAGCGCAATCTGCGCACGTAATATCAGGGCATCGGTACGCCCCGGTTGCAATGCCAGTACGCGATCTATCTGCTGTGCAGCCAATAGCCAGTCCTCGGCATGTACAGCGAGACGGGCATAGGCGAATTGCGCATCGGCATCATCCGGCCGCGCACTTGCCAGTTCTGCCATCACCGCCAGGGCACGTTTTTTATCCGGCTCACGTGCCAGCAGGGTCAACAATGTCTGGTAAGGGCTGCCGTTGTTGGCTTCCTGCTGCGTAAGCAGATAATCAAACTGCTCTACAGCCTCCCCCATCTTGCCATTACGTAATGCCAGTGCCGCCAGTGCCTGACGTGCCTCCAGCTTGTCAGGTGCCAGTTCCACCCAGCGGCGCGCGGCCTGTAGTGCGATATCCGGACGTTTCCCGTATACGGCGATACTGAGTGCTCGCTCGGCAATACGGGGGTCATCACTGTCCCGGGCTGCCTGCAGGTAACTGGCGCCCGATACGTCCAGCACGCCTCGCTGACCGGCAATCTCGCCCAACAGAACCTCGTAGAGCAAATCAGCCGTCAGCGACTCGGTGTGTTCCGGTACGGCTGCCTGCTCGTCTGTCTGCGCAGGTATCGCCGATTCGGCCCCGGGAGGTTGTTTTCCCTCAGGTTCCGTGGATTCACCAGATGGCTTCAGTAAGGCCGTACTACAAGCCGTCAACAACAGGGCGCCCAAAACCGCTGCGCCACCCCGGGAAAAGGTATTTTTACATGTAAAACCAATCATCTTTTCAGGTTTTCAACCTTAAATTAGTGGATTCGTGTCACTATACGGCAAAGCCGCGGGAAGCTACAACGCACTACCGCTGGCCGACTTTGTCCGTTCAATGCTTGTATTCAAACCGCCTATCCCGCACAATTTTTTGTTTCCGTTGCTATTTGTTACATCATGTCCCTGATCGCGCTCGGCATCAATCACCGCACCGCGCCCGTTGAATTGCGGGAGCAGGTCGCCATCAGTGGCGAGCGTATCAGTGATGCCCTGCGCGGACTTACTGCGCTGCCCTCGGTCAAAGAAGCTGCCATCCTGTCGACCTGTAACCGCACCGAATTGTACTGCGGCCTGCAGGAGCCAGGGCTGGATGACATCACAAACTGGCTGGCAAGTTACCATAACCTCGACCCGGCGCTGATCCAGCCTTACCTGTACAGCTTTCCCGACGACAGCGCTGTTCGGCACCTGTTACGCGTAGCCGGGGGCCTGGACTCCATGATCATCGGTGAGCCGCAGATCCTTGGACAAATGAAAGAGGCGTACCAGGCAGCCACTGATGCCGGAACTCTGGACAGCGCGCTGGGCCGTTTGTTCCAGCACACATTTTCTGTGGCCAAACAAATCCGCACCGATACGGCGATCGGCGAAAGCCCGGTTTCGGTGGCCTTCGCCGCCGTCAGCCTGGCGAAGCAAATCTTTGGAGACTTCACCTCACAAACCGCACTGCTGATTGGCGCCGGTGAAACCATTGAGCTGACGGCCCGCCACCTGCGCGATCAGCAACTCGGGCGGCTGGTGATTGCCAACCGGACTCCGGAAAATGCCCACCGGCTGGCGGCACGCTTTGATGGCTATGGTATCGGGCTTGACGAAATCCCGGCCCATCTCGCCGAAGCGGATATTGTGATTACGGCGACGGGCAGCCCAACGGCTATCCTCGACAAGGCGATGGTGAAAAAAGCGCTGAAAAATCGCAAACACCGACCGGTATTCATGGTGGATATCGCCGTTCCGCGCGACATCGACGCCGAGGTCGCGGAACTGGAAGACATCTACCTGTACACGGTCGACGACCTGCAGGATGTCATTCAGGAAAACCTCAAGTCTCGCCAACAGGCCGCACTGCAGGCTGAAGAAATTATTGATGTGCAGGTAGAACGCTTCATGAGCTGGCTGCGTGCACAGGACGCCGTGGCCACGATCCGCGACTACCGTAAACATGCCGAACAGCAACGTGATGAGGTATTCCGAAAGGCACAACACATGCTCGAGGGTGGCAAGGATCCGCAGCAGGTGCTGGAATATCTGGCCAACACACTGACCAACAAACTCACTCATGCACCCAGCGTACGCATTCGGGAAGCTGCCGAGAACGGCGATAACGACCTGCTCGATGCGGCGCTGGCGCTGTTCAATCTGGACAAAGACAAACCGTGAACCCCTCACTGGAAAACAAGCTGCAAACCGTCGTCGAACGCGCAGAGGAAGTCTCGGCACTCCTCTCTGACCCGGACATCATCTCCGATAACAACCGCTTTCGTGAACTGTCGCAGGAGTACGCACAGATTACCCCGGTAGTGAATTGTTTCGAATCCCTGCAGCAGGCGCGTAATGACGAAGCCACCGCACAGGAGATGCTGAAAGACCCGGATCCCGATCTGCGCGACATGGCCGGCGAGGAACTGGAAGATGCCCGCCAGCGCCGCGAAACACTCGAACTGGAACTGCAAAAACACCTGCTGCCGAAAGACCCCAACGACAACAAGAACGTCTACCTGGAAATTCGCGCCGGAACCGGCGGCGATGAAGCAGCCATCTTTGCCGGCGATCTGTTTCGCATGTATTCGCGCTATGCGGAAACACAGCGCTGGAATGTCGAAATTCTCAGTAAAAGTGAAGGTGAGCACGGTGGCTACAAGGAAATCATTGCCCGCATCAGCGGCAATGACGTCTATGCCCGGCTCAAGTTTGAATCCGGTGTTCATCGTGTGCAGCGGGTACCGGAAACGGAATCGCAGGGGCGTATCCATACCTCGGCCGCCACTGTGGCAGTATTACCCGAAGCCGAAGAAACCGAAGCCATCAACATCAACCCGGCAGACCTCAAGGTCGACACCTACCGGGCGTCCGGCGCTGGCGGCCAGCATATCAACAAGACCGACTCGGCCGTACGCATCACCCACCTGCCAACCGGCGTGGTGGTGGAATGCCAGGACGAACGCTCGCAACACAAGAACCGCGCCCGCGCACTGTCATTGCTGGCCTCACGCCTGCAGGCAGCAGAAGACGAGAAACGCCACAGCGAAGAAAGCGAGACACGCCGCAGTCTGGTTGGCAGCGGCGACCGTTCGGAGCGTATCCGGACCTACAACTTCCCGCAGGGCCGGATCACCGACCACCGCATCAACCTGACACTTTACAAGCTGGACGACGTCATGCAGGGCGCACTCGACCCGGTCATTGAACCCCTGCTGAGTGAAGACCAGGCCGACCGGCTGGCGGAACTCAGCGCCCAGGACAGTTGAACGCCCGGTGACCAGCATCGCACAAGCGTTGCAGCAGGCCCGCGCGCAACTGCAAACCAGCGATACTGCGCAACTGGACGCCGAAGTCCTGATGATGCACGTACTCGGCAAACCCCGCAGCTATCTGCACGCCTGGCCGGAAGCACAACTCGATACGAAACAACTGGAACAGTTCACTGCACTGGTGGAGGCGCGCAGCGCGGGTCAACCCGTTGCCTACCTGACCGGCCAGCGCGAGTTCTGGTCACTGCAACTCGAGGTCAGCGAACACACCCTTATCCCGCGACCGGACACGGAACTGCTGGTCGAGCAGACACTGGCGTTGCTGCCCGCCGACGAGCCGTTACAGGTTCTCGATGCCGGAACCGGCAGTGGCGCCATCGCCCTGGCACTGGCTCACGAACGTCCGCACTGGCAGGTTTTCGCCAGTGACCGTTCGCCGGAATGCCTGGTGGTGGCCTGTCACAATGCAGCAAGACTGGGGCTGGGTAACATTCACTTTTTTACCGGTCACTGGTGTGATGCCGTGGCCGGGCAGCGCCTCGACGCACTGGTTTCAAACCCGCCCTATATCGCCGAACAGGACCCGCACCTGGGTGAGGGCGACGTCCGTTTTGAGCCACGCAGCGCACTCAGTGCCGGCAGCGAAGGCCTGGACGACCTGACACAACTGGCAGCCGCGGCCACCCGCGTACTGAAACCGGGTGGACACATTCTGCTGGAACACGGTTTCGAGCAAGCCGAAGCAGTTCGCATACTATTGAAAGACAACGAATTATCGGAAATCAGTAGCATCCGCGACCTGGCCGGACACGAACGCGTCAGTCACGCCAGGAAAACCGCCTGAAAATCGCCTGAAAACCGACTCGCGACTCCCCTGTATTTGGTATAGGATTTCCTCATGGAACATCCCGACCCGGACACCATAAAGCACCGGGAAGTCGCATTCCGCGACCCACTCCCGGGGCAGCAGCAGGCTCTCGACGCCATCATGGCGTTGACGGATATCGACGGCATAGTGGATGTCACCCTGGCCGGCCCCTCCCGCAATGCCATTCGTGTCAGCTACGACCTGCGCCAGATTGATTTATCCACGATCGAGGCCCTGCTGTTCGAGCTTGGCTTCCATCTCGAAAATAACCTGCTCACCAAAATCAAGCGTGCCCTGTATTACTATACGGAAGGCATCGAGCTGGAAAACATCTCTGCCCGCCGCGACCAGGGCCAAAGCACCCGCGACATCTTCATGCAATGCTATGTCTGCCAACGCCACGGTTGCCGTGACGCACGCCCCGAACACTGGCGCCGCTACCTGTAAATCCCTGCACCCTGTTTTTTTAGCCACACGGCCGGTATCGTCACGCTATGAACGATGACCAGTTACTTCGCTACAGCCGACAGATCATGCTCCCCCGATTTGGCACCGAAGGCCAGCAGGCCCTGCTGGATACCCGTGTGCTGGTCATTGGAGCCGGCGGTCTCGGCTCACCTGCCGCGCTGTACCTGGCAGCAGCCGGTGTCGGGCAGCTGGTCATTGCCGATGATGACGAGGTCGATCTCTCCAACCTGCAGCGCCAGATCCTTCACCAGCAGAACGACATTGGCAAACCCAAGGTGGAGTCCGCCAAAGATACCCTGACAGCACTCAACCCGGATACGGACATCACTGCCCTGCACACCCGACTGGAGGGTGAAACATTACGCGCCGAGGTTGCACAGGCCGATCTTGTCATCGACGCCAGCGATAACTTCGACACCCGCTTTGCCGTCAACCGCGCCTGCGTCGAAACGATAACCCCGCTGGTCTCCGGCGCCGCCATTCGCCTGGAAGGCCAGGTCTCGGTGTTCCTGCCCGGCTCCCCGGACAGTCCCTGCTATCGCTGCCTGTACCGCGAAGGCGAAGACCCGGAGCAGACCTGTGCCGACAACGGTATCCTGTCACCCGTTGTCGGTATCATCGGCAGCATCCAGGCACTGGAAGCCATCAAGGTCCTGGCCGGGCTGGGCGAAACCCTGAGCGGCCGCCTGTTGGTGTTCGACGGCCTGTACAATGAATGGCGCAGCATGAAACTGCGCCGCGACCCGGCCTGCCCGGTGTGTGGAAATCAAACAACATGAAACACGTCACCCTGCCCCGACCCATCGTCAACCAGATACTCCACCTGGCGCAACGCGAACCGGAACGTGAAGTCTGTGGACTGGTCAGTGCTCGCGACGGCCTGCCCGTACGTTGTATCCCGGTCGCCAATGTCGCAGACGAACCCGGGAAGCTGTTCGCCATGGACCCCAAACAGCAAATCGATGCCATGCGCCAGATGCGGGAACAGGGTGAGGCGCTGTTCGCCATTTACCATTCCCACCCGACCAGCCCGGCGGAACCGTCCGCCATCGATATCGAACAGGCGGGCTACCCGGATGTGCTGTACCTGATCGTGTCACTGAATACAAAAGGTGTACTGGAACTGAGGGGATACCGGTTCGAGAACGGCCAGCCCGAGCCGGTACACCTTGAAATTCTGGAAGACTGAGCCGCATAAACTGGCGGGCGATAGCAGAAAGATCTATGATTAGGTCATACACATACTGGACAGAAATGAACGGCCGGAGGCCAGCAAACCCCATGAAAAACAGCCTGATATTAATATTCCTGATTTCCGTACTCGGTCTTGCCGGTTGTGCCTCGAACCTGTCCGGCGAAAGCTACAGCCGCGCCGAAGCCCGAACCGTCCAGCAGGTTGAATACGGCGTTATAGAATCGTTACGACCTGTCCAGATCGAAGGCACCAAAACCCCGATCGGCAGCGGCGCCGGCGCCATCGTCGGCGGCATTGCAGGCAGCAGTGTCGGTGGTCGCAAGACCGGCCAGGTGATGGCCGTTATCGGCGCCGTGGCAGGCGGGTTAGCCGGTGCTGCAATTGAAGAAGGTGTCACGCGCACCCAGGGCGTGGAATTCACCATCAGAATGGAAGATGGCCGGACGGTCGCTATCGTTCAGGCGCTGTCACCCAATGAGCGCTTCTCCGTGGGTGACCGGGTACGCGTTATCTACAGCGGTCAGAATACGCGCGTTGCGCATTAGGCAAACCCGGACTAATTCGTCATACCGGCGCATGCCGGTATCCATGTTGTTGAAACCACTAGATTCTGGCTCACGCCAGAATAACGAGAATTGAATTAATTCTGAGCCCCCTTCTCATTTACCTCTTACTTCAGGCACTCTGCCAGTTTGCTGCCAGCACAGGTTCTAACTGACTCTGCAAATCGGGAGACAAATCCAGCTCACCGCTGGCAGGCGGGGAAAACGCAGCCATGGCCTGAACCAGTTGATCCACCTGGTCACTGAATAAAGTCAGACCGTCACCCGCCTGAAAGATCTCAAGCTGATAATCTGACCCAAGATACCAGTCCTGAATCGATATCTGATCAGTCGTGCCAATAACCTGTACCTTCAGATCATTGCCCGATTGGCTAAACCAAAGCTGGTCATGGGCCACCGCACCACCGAACTCCATTCGGTCTGTGTTTGGCACTGCTTCATAGTCCGAGATCGTATCACGGCCATCGCCACGCGATAACCGGTAGGTATCATCGCCTGTACCACCGTTAAGCTGATCAGTTCCTGCGCCACCAATAAGCGTATCAGCGCCGACAGTCCCCACAAGCGAGTCATTTCCCGCGCCACCCTCGATACGGTCGATATTCAGTACCGTGGTTGCGCTCAGATCAATGGTGTCGTAACCGCTGGTGCCGGCAATAACATTGACTCCTGCGCCGCCATCGATAGTCTCGATTCCGTTACTCGCATCGAAGCTACGCAGGCGAATGGTATCGTCCCCGTCACCACCGAGGATCGTATCCAGCCCGGCATCACCATTGAACGTGTCATAGGCTGAATCCGTGCCGTCAACCCGGAAGGTATCGTTACCATCACCGCCGTTTAGCACATCGCGACCGGAACCGCCGATCATCAGGTCATCGTTGCCTGTTCCGGTCAGGGTGTCATTGCCTGCGCCACCCTCGATGCTGTCGATATTCAGCACGGTGGTTGCACTCAGATCTATGGTGTCGTAACCGCCGGTGCCAGCAATAACATTCGTACCAGCACCTCCATCAATGGTTTCCACACTGTTACTCGCATCGAAACGGCGCAGGCGGATAGTATCGTCACCATCACCACCAAGGATGGTGTCCAGACCCGCATCACCATTGAAGGTGTCGTAGGCTGAATCCGTGCCGTCAACCCGGAAGGTATCGATACCGTCACCGCCATTGAGTACATCGCGACCACTCCCACCGATTATCAGGTCATCGTTACCTGTTCCGGTCAGATTGTCATTGCCTCTGCCACCCTCGATACGGTCAATATTCAGCACGGTGGTAGCACTCAGATCGATGGTGTCATAACCGCTGGTGCCGGCAATTATATTCGCGCCTAAACCGCCATCGATGGTTTCCACACTGTTGCTCGCATCGAAACGGCGCAAGCGGATGGTGTCATCAACGTCACCACCGAGGATAGTATCCAAGCCAGCATCGCCATTGAACGTGTCGTAGGCTGAATCCGTGCCGTCAACCCGGAAGGTGTCGTTACCGTCACCGCCATTGAGTACATCGCGACCGGACCCACCGATCATCAAATCATCGTTACCGGTGCCAGTCAGGGTGTCATTGCCTGCCCCACCCTCAATGCGGTCGATATTCAGTACCGTGGTCGCACTCAGATCAATAGTGTCATAACCGCTGGTGCCGGCAATTATATTCGCGCCTAAACCGCCATCGATGGTTTCCACACTGTTGCTCGCATCGAAACGGCGCAAGCGGATGGTGTCATCAACGTCACCACCGAGGATAGTATCCAAGCCAGCATCGCCATTGAACGTGTCGTAGGCCGAATCTGTACCATCAACCCGGAAGGTGTCGTTACCGTCACCGCCATTGAGTACATCGCGACCGGACCCACCGATCATCAAATCATCGTTACCGGTGCCAGTCAGGGTGTCATTGCCTGCCCCACCCTCAATGCGGTCGATATTCAGTACCGTGGTCGCACTCAGATCAATAGTGTCATAACCGCTGGTGCCGGCAATTATATTCGCGCCTAAACCGCCATCGATGGTTTCCACACTGTTGCTCGCATCGAAACGGCGCAG
>NZ_SMFX01000001.1:2542072-2582072 GCF_004339085.1 Thiogranum longum
GATCAATAGTGTCATAACCGCTGGTGCCGGCAATTATATTCGCGCCTAAACCGCCATCGATGGTTTCCACACTGTTGCTCGCATCGAAACGGCGCAGGCGGATGGTGTCGTCCCCGTCACCACCGAGGATAGTATCCAAGCCAGCATCGCCATTGAACGTGTCGTAGGCCGAATCTGTGCCATCAATCCGGAAGGTATCATTACCGTCGCCGCCGTTGAGTGTATCTCGGCCCGTACCACCAATAATGGTGTCGTTTCCACCGTTACCACTGATCGTATCATTACCGGCCAAACCATCAATGACATCATTCCCCCCCGAGCCTGCCAGTGTGTCGTATGCCGATGTCCCTGTGATGGTTTCACCACGGCCAACTAACGCCATCATCTCCGGCATGGTAAGCACTGTGCCGTCCGCAAAACGGAATTGCTCTATGCCAACACCCAGGTTATCTGACACGGAACTCAGATAATCCCGATCCGGATTACCGCTTCCACTGATTCCACCTTCACCGCCTTCACCCCGACCACCACCACGCGGGACATCCAACGCATTGGGAATCACCACGCGCACGGTCCCACCACCCGGCAGCGTAATATCCAGGGTCGTATTGACAAGAGTTTCTTCGGGCCATTGCTGAAGGAGGTCATCGACCTGCTCGTTCGCCGGCACGATTTCACCAAAGGACACCGAAATATCCGGGAGCGCGACACCTGCTCCGAACTCAACCGTATCCTTCTCTATAACACCTGCATCATAGAGAGGCTGAAGAGCGACATAATCATTTCTGGGAATATTCGGCGGCAACGAGGGCAGCGTGTCACCTTGAAACAGCCGTGTTTCCCAGTCGTCAAGCCCCAGCGACTGGTAATACCAGCTGGTGTAGCGCGTCACTTCCGGAATTTCCCGGTCGATTTCCAGTACCCCCGAGTCCGCAATAATATCGGCACCCGGCTGGCCAGCCAGAATCATATAGGTATCAGCACCACGTCGACCATCCAGGTAGTTGATACCCACACCACCACTAATCACGTCGTTGGCCTCACTACCCAGCAAGACATCATCCCCGCTGTTTCCGTACAGAAATGCACCAACATCACGCGGATCCGGCGGACCGTCAAAACGGAGTGGGTCCAGCGCCGAGAAGTTGCTCCACCCGCTGCTCGAACTCACGGTGACAATATCATTACCACCACCAGCATCCACAACGGAATACCCCCAGGTATCAATGCGGTTATCTGAATTACCGGCGACGATCTCTTCGAGAACCAGATCCAGATTTACCTGGTACTGGCGCTGTGCTACTGGCGCGAAGTCGATACCAAGGCTGCTGCCTGTCCCGGCGCCGCCTGATTCGTACACCCAGGTACCGAGACGCTCCGGGGTACCACCAGATCCCAGGTTCAGACCAGCCCCACCGCTAGTGTCATCGGACAATACTTCAACCAGCGTAGCGCCCAAAGGCACCTGAACACCTGCCGCGCCACCCGTCGGGTAAAAAGTGCCATCTCCCAACTGCGCCAGCGAGATCGAACCCGGCTGACTGTTAAATTGCGCACGCTGGACCGTGCCATCCGTGATCAGCGTGATAGTCCGCTGAAAATCGTCGGATGCTCTGGCAATGAGCGGGGCATCCGATACCTGCTGCGCGACAGCATAGGTATCCCGAAAGAAGTTGGTCGTTACTGTATTGAACCCGTTATTGGTTACCGTTCGCAGCAGGCTGCCATCCGCGGCCACCTGGTAACCTTGCTCACCTAACGTGGTATAAAACAAAGACTGCACCGTGTCACGGTAGCTCTGGAAGGCCGCGTCAACGGTCGCCGTCGTCGGGGCTGCTGTTTCCAGGCTTGAAAGCAACGCACTTTCGCCCTGCGCGGTTCCCACCTGCCAGCTCTGGCTGCCGAGCGCATAATCTTCGATGCGCAATCCCTGTGCCGAGCCATTGAGCCTGACCAGCAGGTCATCGCCCTCGCGCCAGACGGCCAGATCCTGCAAACCGATACCGTTGCCCAGCGACAGCCGGCTGGTGCCGCTGGCGGTTTCGATAACCTGATCAAACCCCATACCCCAACGCAGTACGTAGGTATCCTCGCCCTCGCCGCCAATCAGGGTGTCATTACCCGTACCGCCATCCAGCGTATCATTGCCGATACCACCATCAAGGATATCCGCGTCAGCGCCACCAAACAGCGTGTCATCACCCTCGGCACCTGACAAGGTATCATCGCCTGACAGCCCATTGATGCTGTCATTACCGGAAGTCCCGAAAATACTGTCATTACCGAGCGTGCCATCGACCTGTAGCGGTAACGGCGCCGTACCGATCAGGTCTGTGTGCGACAAGACTGTTCCGTCATCAAAACGGTATTCGTCAACGACACCTGTCAGACCGTCCTTGATCACGACACTGTCCGTGCCTTGCGCACCATAGGCGATTTTCAGGTAATAACTGCCGTCATCACCCTGGAACTGGGAGAGCTGCAAACTGGCCGCTGTGATGCCGGGGCCGAACACAAGTGCATCGCGCCCCGATGTATCGATAACAGCATCATTACCATCGCCGAGGGACACCTGGTAGGCATCATCGCCGGCTCCGCCGAACAGGCTGTCGTTACCTGTGCCGCCAATAACCGTATCGTCACCTGTACCGGCATCCACGCGATCATCACCGGCCCCACCGTCGATCACGTCATTGCCGCCTTGCCCAAACAACCGATCACCCCCATCACTGGACGCACTGCCCGTATTGAAACCTGATAACGTATCAGCCTGATCGCTGCCATAAATGGTGTCACCGCCAATCGTGCCACGCAGATTGACACCTGGCGCCAGCCGCATCAATGCAGCCTGGTCAAGTAATTGACCACCGATGCGGTAGCTACGGGAACCCGCCAGAAATCCCCCCTGGAAAGAAATACTGTCAGAGTCGGTATAGGACAAGCCCAGATATTGCCATCCATCAGCACCCTCACTCTGGGAAATTTTCAGATCGGAAGATTCTGCCGTCTCAAACTGTATTTCACCACCGACTGACTCTGCCACCTGGTCACGACCATCACCGGCATTGAAGACAACGGTATCTTCATCATCGATAAACAACGTATCGTTACCGGCACCACCCTCCAGGGTATCTGCACCTTCGTTACCGTATAGCGTATCAGCGCCCGCCCCACCCTCTAGCAGGTCATCACCCTTGCCTCCCTGAAGTTCATCATCACCCGAACCACCAAACAGGAGATCCTCGTCCAGACCGCCAAACAGAATATCGGTACCCGCCCCACCTTCCAGCAAGTCAAAGCCGCCACCGCCCTGTAATTGATCGTTCCCTTCACCGCCATACAAGTTATCGTCGCCATCATCCGGGGTCTCGTTACCTTCACCCCAGTCGCCGGCGATAATATCGTTACCTGTACCGCCATAAAGCGTGTCGTCACCGTACCCGCCGCGCAAGCGGTCATTGCCTGCACCACCGACCAGCTCGTCACTCCCGTCCAGATTTTCCGGCAAATTGTATCCGGAAAATCCCTCCATAATGTCACCGGTCAAATCGTCGTTTCCGTCACCACCATTCAGATAGTCATTTCCTGCCTGACCAAACAGGCCGTCATTGTCCGCACCGCCCAGCAAAATATCGTCGCCACCGTCACCCGCCAGAATGTCGTCGCCTGCACCGCCATTGAGGATGTCATTCTCCCCTTCGGGCGTGAAATCGATTGTCATCCATGGCGTAACGGTGCTTGCAAACACCGGATAATCGCCGTCATAGTCAAAATTCAGTGTCCAGCTCCTGGGATCTGCGGTAAATGATGTTGTTGCAAGTGTGACAACCGAATCCCCGACAAGAAAATCATTCCCGTCACCGCCTGACAACACATCGCTGCCTGCGTTGCCCGTTAAAATGTCGCTGCCCAGCCCACCATCCAGTGAATCATCACCGCTGCCACCAACCAGCAGATCCCCGGAACCGTCACCGGACAGGCTGTCGTTACCGGTTTCCCCGAGCAATACATCGCGCCCGTCTCCACCGAAAACCGCATCCACACCACTACCGGCCTGGATATAATCTTCGCCGGCACTCCCCCACAGGATATCGTCACCGGCATCGCCACGGATATCATCATCACCGCCCAGTCCATCGATCAGGTCGTTTCCAACCGTGCCCAGGATCTCTTTATCTACGACCTCGCCCGCGACCACCTTCCGATCATCATCGGGTGTACCGACGATAAGCGGGGAAAGCGGCGGTCCCTGTAACGGCGTCAGCTGGATACCCAGATCCCCGTCGGTAAATTTCCGGATTACAAGACCACCGTCCAGGCCGGCAATAGACAGCTCATCAGCCACCAGGGTATAGGTGATACCATTATCATCACGGTAAACATTCCCATTGGTGGTTAACTGTTCACCACCCGCCAGGGTCTGGCCATCAAACTGAATCCTGCCAACTCCATCGGCATCAAAGATCGTATCCACACCGTCGCCGGCGTTAATGACATAGGTATCGTCACCCTTCCCACCTTCCAGGTAATCGTTACCCTTCCCCCCCGTTAACGTATCGTTACCGCCATTGCCATACAGACTGTCTTCCACCACACCGCCCGACAGGGTATCCCCGGCATCACTACCGAACAGGAAGCGCCGGGCAGGATTGCTGCGGCTAGTGTTGCTTTTCAGGACAAGCCCTTCTCCCACATCTTCGAAGTAACGATCACTCGCACGTTGCAGAATCGTTTCATCCTTCGCATACAGGCGATTCTTCAGGCTCAGGAAGGCCGAACGGTCTGCCAGCCAGGTGTCGGTGAACTGGTCGGCGTTCAGCTCGCCACTGGCGTTAAAACTCGCATACAGATCAGCCGTACCCACGATGGCGAAGGGATTGAGGTTATCCAGGGCATAGCGGTAGGCCAGGCCTTCCGCAGTATCCTGGCTGGAGGCATCGGACACTGTATCGAAGGTAACAACACGCAGGCCCTGGTACTCGGGCTTGAGTGCCGGGGTGGCTGCTTTGGGATCGACGTATATCGTCTGCTGGATGGCCTGGATGCGGGTGTAAAGTGCATCGCGGTTATCAACAGCCACCTCCGCACCGGCACCAAACAGGTCGCCCACTGCGTTGACAATCGCTTCCAGGCTTTTGTTGGCCTGGTTGGAACCGAACTTCAGGGTGGGGGTGATTTCGGCCAGGGTGAGGGTTGAGTCCAGACTGCCGAGGAAGTCGTAGACGGCCAGGGCGTCGGTCAGTTCGTCCTTACTGTGAGCATCGATGACACCCTGATTAGCCTTCTCCGAAAAAAGCGTTAAAAAGTTTTGTTGAGGACCTGGCACAAATCCAATACCACTCACCACATCACCCGGGACGTCGAGATGGGACATGATGGAACCGTTCCAGCTACTGCCAATCGGCCCAGTGATCGGGCCGATGGGCGCATTGCTCAGTAGACTGAAAAAACCCTCGCTGGTGAGACCTGTGCCGAGTACGTCAAACCCAGGGGCGTTATAGGTATATACACTATTGACCATGCCAGGCGCCAGCCGGCTCATCATCATTGCCAACTGTCCACCCAGTGAATGGCCGGCAACGCTCACAGATTGCCCTGTCAGTAAGCCAGTGGCAATTCCTGTGGTGGTGCTTACAGTTTGGAAATCTGGATCATAGGTATATTGGACTACTGGATTACCGGCGGCGCCCTCTAGCCGCTGCAAATAATTGAACAGCGCAATGCCTTGGGAGATCGCAATACCATCAGCCCCCACATCGCCTACGTTGGTCAACCAGTCGTTCGCACCCGAAAAACTGAACAGATCTTCAGTGCCTCTAATGGCAAAATACTTGGTGCCTCCCTTATCGAATATCGTTGCTGAGAATCCAGATGGGTCAGTGATTTGGTCGATGACGGTGTAGGTTGTTGCGAAGGTATTGGCTTGTGTTTTAGACATACCAGCAGCTTCAAGTTTATCTGTGTAAGCTGTACCAGAAATACCCGACGTTAGGCCTAGCGCATATGCCGCAACGGACAGTTCTGCTTGTTCAAAATAGTCTGTGATTGTTGCCATGACCACTCCTTAGTCAGAAGACGTTTCAGATTTTAATAGTTTGCCGTAAAGATCACGGCTAAAATTTTTATCATTAATAAACTTACACGAGTCTGCTACGTTGTTTGGGCTAAGATTCCGCCTTATCCAGCCACCCCAATAACGAAAAGTAGTGACTTCTGCCAACACATTTTGGCTGATTCTTTCCTTTACGGGAGAAGTATCTTTATCAATAGCAAAAATCGATGAGTAGCGTTCTACTTTGCCGCCAGATTCATCTAGTTCTTTAACCCAGAAATCATGGTTAAGGTAGCCATTTTTATTAAACAACTTTGACCCTCCTTGCTTATCCCAATATTCCGCCGGCAACTCAACCGTCCGGTACACTTTTATTCCGGCCTCGGTGGAACAGAGATAGTTAAAGTAAATACTGCCAGCGATTTCATCGGCGAAGGGGATGAAGAAGATTAATAGGAAGACCCCCAAACCACCCACAAACCTAACGCCGCCAGGTTTGAATCGCTTGGCAACCTTCACTGCAATCCAGAGGGAAACAGGTAATAGAATAAGAATCAGCCATAGTGGACCGGTCAGAACAACAAAGCCGAGTAATGCTTTTATAAGATCCATATCAACCTGCCTTTTTTATAAAACCAATTTTCCGGAAAATGTCAGCCGCATGCCATAAAGACAAAAAACTTTGATAAGAAAGTAATTACCCTGAATCGAAACAATTCACCCACTCTCAACACTTATTCAAATGACTTATCTCGTTACTATCGCTCACCCATACTTTCTTCCTTGTATCGCAACAAGGGGCTCATGATGAACTCAATCAGCCTGCGTTTTCCGGTTTTCACTTCCACGGTCACCGCCATTCCCGGCGTGAGTTTTACCTGCTTTTCTCCAACCTGAATCACTGACTGCTTCATGAGTACACGTCCAGCGTACACAAGCCCCTTTTCTTCATCTGTAACAGCATCATTGGATACATCTATAATTTCAGCATCAATGGTGCCGTATCGAGTAAAAGGAAAGGTTTCGATTTTGATTTCTGCGATTTGACCTTCGGCTACAAAACCGATGTCTTTATTGAGAATCCATGCCTCAACTTCAAGATTTTCACTCTCCGGAACAATTTTCATCAGTTCCTGAGCTGGTGTCACAACACCGCCTATAGTATGAACAGCCAGTTGCTGTACGACGCCGGACACCGGGGCAGTCATGTGTTGTAATTTAGTGCGTTGAGCCGCCTTGACGCGCTCTTTCTCCAACTGATTAATGCGCCGCTCGGCTTCGGATAGGCGGGTGAGCAGCCGGCGCCGAAATTCGGACTCCAGTGCCTGGCGCTGTTGCTTCGCTTCGCGGATCGAGGCTTCAACCTGTTTGATGCGGTTTTTCTGTGAAGCCAGATCCTGTTGTTGCGCTACGCGCTCTTCTTCAAGTTCGAGCCATACTTGCTGGGAGCCGAGTTGTTTGACGACCAGGCTTTTCAATGCTTCCGTGCGGCGAGTGATAAGCGGGAGGGTGGTTTCGAGCTTCTTAACTTCATTGCGCGTCGCCGCAAGATCTGCTTGGCGGCTCTCAATGGCATTATCCTGGGCTGCCCCACGCGCCAGGTGTTCCGACCATTCGCTTCTGAGCATCTGCTCCTGCAAGGCGATGGCTTCAGCACTCGCTTCCTGAGAAAGCGCCGGTGGAAGCTGCAAGCTTGGGGAGGATGATCGATTCGACGCTAGCGGGTTCAATGTCAGCGCTGCTTCATCCGTCATCTGAGCCAGTTGCCGGTATCGGGCGTGTTCCAGGCGTGCATCGTCCAGCTCCATTTCCAGACCACCCAGGTCGGCCTGGGTTGACGTAGGGTCCAGTTCGATCAACAGGTCACCCGCCTCTACCCGCCGGCCTTCGTGCACGTGAATCCGGCGCACCACTCCGATCTCCATCGGCTGGATGACCTTGACGCGCCCACTGGGAATAATCTTGCCCTGCGCGGTAGCGACGATGTCGATCTTGCCGAACAACGCCCAGAGAACCGCAATCGAGAAAAATGCCATGACGGACCAGGCAATGGCACGACCAGCCGGTGAAGGCGGCTTTTCCTGGATTTCCAGCGCGGCTGGCAGAAATTCGAGTTCGTGGCTCATACGGGCTTCCGCTTCACCACTTGAACACCCTGTCCGCTTTGCAGGGCATGCAGACTGGCGTACTGGCCCTGGCGTTTTAACAGGTCTTCGTGTGTGCCCTGCTCGGTGATTTGACCCTTCTCAAGCACGATAATGCGATGTGCCACCCGCACGGTCGATAAACGGTGGGCAATAATAATGACCGTGCGCCCCTTGCAGATCGCCTGCATGTTCTGCTGAATGATGCGCTCGGACTCGTAGTCCAGCGCACTGGTGGCTTCGTCGAAGATCAGGATGCGCGGATTGGTGACGAGTGCCCGGGCAATCGCAATACGCTGACGCTGGCCGCCGGACAGATTGTCGCCGTGTTCACCGACGATAGTGTCGTAACCTTCCGGCATTTCCAGGATAAACTCGTGTGCACCGGCGAGTTGTGCTGCCTGGATCACGGCTTCCATCGGCAACCCGGGATCGGCCAGCGCGATGTTTTCCCTGACGGTGCGGTTGAATAACACGTTTTCCTGCAGCACCACACCGATGCGGCGGCGTAACCAGGCGGTATCGACCTGAGCGATGTCTACACCATCAATGAGTACACGTCCACGTTCCGGGACATACAGGCGCTGAACCAGTTTGGCGAGGGTGCTTTTGCCGGAACCCGAGCGGCCCACGACACCGATGACTTCACCCACGCGGATATCCAGCGAAACGTCTCGCAGGACTTCCGGGCCGTCACTGCGGTAGCGAAAACTGACCTGGTCGAACTGAATCCGCCCTTTAATGCTCGGTAGCGACAGGCGTGACTGGTCGTAGCCCGGCTCGGTGGGTGTATTCAGGATATCACCCAGTCGTTGAACCGAAACGCCGGTTTGCTGGAAATCCTGCCACAGCTGAACCAGGCGAAGTACAGGACCACTGACACGGGCCGCCAGCATGTTGAAGGCAATAAGCTGACCGACGCTGAGATGACCCTGGATGACAGCACGGGCACCGATCCAGAGAATCAACACCACGACCAGCTTGTTGATCAGGCCCGCAACCTGGTTCGCGATGTTATTCAGGTTCGCTGCCTTGAAGCTGGCGCCAACGTAGCCCGCCAGCTGTTCTTCCCAGCGGTTTTGCATCTGCGGTTCGATGGCCATGGACTTCAAGGTCTCCATGCCATTCACCGATTCCACCAGGAAGGCCTGGTTTTCCGCCCCGCGATTAAACTTTTCGTTCACACGGGCGCGAAGGATGGGGGTCACAAAGATCGATAACAGAACGTATGCAGGGATCGATGCCAGCACGACCCAGGTGAGCGTGGGGCTGTAGTAATACATCACGGCAAGAAAAACAAAGGTGAAGAACAAATCGATCACCAGGGTCAATGCCGAGCCGGTAATAAAATTGCGCACGTTTTCCAGTTCGCGGACGCGCGCGACAGAATCACCGACACGGCGCGCCCCGAAGTAGCTCATGGGTAAACTGATCAGGTGGCGATACAGCCTGGCGCCCAGTTCCACATCCACGCGATTGGCTGTATGTGAAAACACATAGGTACGCAGACCGCCGAGGACGACTTCAAAAATCGATACCACGATCAGGCCGAACGCCAGTACGTCAAGCGTGGTCAACCCCTTGTGTACCAGTACTTTATCGATAACCACCTGGAAAAATAGCGGTGTAATCAGCGCAAAGAGCTGGAGGAAGAAGGACGCGATCAGAACTTCTGAAAAAAGTTTTCGGTATTTCAGGATCGCCGGGATAAACCAGCGAAAACCGAACAGGGTCTTTTCATCGCTCAGCAAGGCGCGGCGTGTGACGAGAATCAACGAACCGTTCCAGGCGGATTCAAACAACGCCCGGGGGAGTGTTAGCGGGCGCTTTTCCAGCGGGTCCTGGACCAGGACGCGCTCGGCATCTACTTTGGCCAGCACGACCCATTGCCCGTCATCTTTCTGCGCCAGGGCGGGAAGCGGGGTTTTTTCCAGCTTTTCCCAGCGACTGGAAACTTGTCGCGCCTTTAACCCCAGGTGACGGGAGGCGCGAACGATATCGTCAGACGACAGTTGCGCATCCGCGCGGGCAAACCGGTGCCGGAGCTGCCCGGCCTCAGCGGCTACCCCAAGAAAACGCGCAATCAGAACCAGGCAACTCAGGCCGGTATCCGGTGACGCTTCGGAAGAAATCGTATGCGGCATCCTTGACCACTCGATTTTAGTCTTGTTTTTCGCCTTCCTTGTTCAACTCAATTCCGGCTCCCCCAAACACGGAAACTATTTCAGGATAGCTCGCGTGTTCCCCACGCCAACTATGCACGGACAAGCCGGGCGTATCAAGCCTTCCTTACAATCGCAAATAATCTACCCACTCAGGTCGCAAAGCATCACCGTAAAATTCTGGATCCCGGCATGCGCCGGGATGACGGATTTATCAGGATTTTCCTTGTAATTCGGCTCCTGGCCTCTTCGATGCGCCGGTAAATGCCCTAGTGCCGTGTCGGCGGCACTTCCGGTTGATCTGCTGCGGCGAACAAACGCTCTACATCGACGGCATCATACGAATATGACTGGGCGCAAAACTCACAGGTGACATCAATCCCGCCCTGTTCCTCGAGGATGTCACGCACCTCGTCATAACCCAGCCCGCGCAACATGCTTTCGATCCGCTCACTGGAACAGGAACAGCGGAAGCTCACCGGCTCACTTTCGAACAGGCGGATATCTTCTTCGTGGTAGAGGCGGTGCAACAGTTCCTGCGCGGACAAGCCCAGTAACTCTTCGTCCGTCAGGGTTTCACCCAGCATGACATCGCGGTTCCAGTCTTCCTCGTTGTGAGACTCGCGCGGCAACTGCTGCAATAACATGCCGCCTGCACGTTCATTGTCTGCGGCCAGCCACAGACGTGTCGCAAGCTGTTCCGAACGGGCAAAATAGTGTTCCAGGGTTTCCGCCAGGCTTTCACCTTCCACCGGCACCATACCCTGGTAACGTTCACCGCCGGTGCCGGGGTCAATCGTTATCATCAGGCGCGCTTCACGGGTCAGCGCTGAAAAGTCCATGCCCTCGACATCGCCATCCCAGTGCACGATGCCTCGCATGGTGCGTGCGGCCGTTGCCTCGATGACCAGCAGGCTGATCGGGCCGTTGCCCTGCAGTTGTAACTGGAGGTAGCCGTCGAACTTGATGGTGGCCGACAGCAGGACCGCGGCGGCCATCGCCTGCCCCAGCAGGTCACGTACGGGCTCGGGACAGGGCTGGCGTTCCAGCACGGCGCGCCAGCTGGCATCCAGCCAGACCAGTTCGCCCCGCACGTCGGTATTTTCGAAGACGAAGCGGCGCAGGCAGTCAGTGTCGGTGGTTTTTGTCATATCGTGTAATGGATGCCGGCCTGCGCCGGCATGACGGAAACAGGGGTGATTGAATCTAATCCCCGGACAACAGTTTTTTGAGGATCTTGTTCACTTCACCCGGGTTGGCCTTGCCCTGTGTGGCCTTCATCACCTGGCCGACAAAAAAGCCGAGCAGTTTTTCCTGCCCGCCCCTGTACTGCTCGACCTGCTTGGGGTTGTTGTCCAGCACGTCGCGCACCATTTTTTCAATGGCGCCGGTATCGGTGATCTGTTTGAGGCCTTTCTTTTCGATCACCGTGTCGGCATCGCCTTCACCCTGGCACATGGCTTCGAATACCTGCTTGGCGATCTTGCCGGAGATGGTGTTGTCGCTGATGCGTTTCAGCAGGCCGCCCAGTTGTTCGGCGCTGACCGGTGAAGCGTCGATATCGAGTCCTTCACGGTTCAGTAAACCGGACAGTTCACCGGTCACCCAGTTGGCAGCCAGTTGGCCTTCACCGCCCGAGGCCTCGACCGCCAGTTCAAAGTAACTGGCCATTTCCCGGCTGCCGGTCAGCACCACGGCGTCGCGGTGCAACAGTTCGTACTGTGTGATGAAACGTTCGCGTTTGGCATCCGGCAACTCCGGCAAGGTCTTGCGCACCGATTCGATAAAGTCATCGTCGAGGATCACTGGCAACAGGTCCGGGTCGGGAAAGTAGCGGTAGTCGTTGGCTTCTTCCTTGCTGCGCATGGAACGTGTTTCGTCGCGATCGGAATCGTACAGGCGGGTTTCCTGCACTACTTTACCGCCGCCCTCGATCACATCGATCTGGCGTTCGACTTCAAAATTGATGGCACGCTCCACGAAGCGGAACGAGTTGATGTTCTTGATCTCGGCACGGGTTCCGAATGCTTCCTGGCCTTTGGGACGCACCGACACGTTGGCATCGCAGCGGAATGAACCCTCCTGCATGTTGCCGTCGCAGATTTCCAGGTAACGCACCAGCGCATGGATCTTTTTCATGTAGGCGACGGCTTCTTTTGCCGAGCGCATGTCCGGCTCGGACACAATTTCCAGTAACGGGGTGCCGGCGCGGTTCAGGTCGATACCGGTCTCACCCTGGAAATCTTCGTGCAGGGACTTGCCGGCATCCTCTTCGAGGTGCGCGCGGGTAATGCCAATGCGCCGGGTGGTGTCGTCTTCCAGGTCGATATCGATGTAACCGTCGTGCACGATGGGTAGCTCGAACTGGCTGATCTGGTAGCCCTTCGGCAAGTCGGGGTAAAAGTAGTTCTTGCGTGCAAACACTGAGCGTTTGGCCACCGTGGAGTGTGTGGCAAGACCAAAACGCGCGGCCAGTTCAACGACTTTTTCATTCAGCACCGGCAACACACCCGGCAGCCCGAGGTCCACCGCGCAGGCCTGCGTGTTGGGCTCGGCGCCGTAGGCAGTCGAGGCGCCGGAAAAAATTTTGCTCACGGTCGACAGTTGCGTGTGTATCTCCAGCCCGATGACGACTTCCCATTCCATACTCAGGATTCTCTCTTATTCGTAGCCCGCGGGGCGCCGGGTGTGCCAGTCGGTGACCTGCTGGTAGCGGTGCGCCACGTTCAGCAAGCGGCCTTCTTCAAAATAGTTACCGATCAACTGCAGACCGACCGGTAACCCGTTTACCAGGCCGGCGGGAACAGACATGCCCGGCAGACCGGCCAGGTTCACGGCGATGGTGTATATATCCGACAGGTACATGGTGACCGGATCATCGGACTTCTCGCCAAGTTTAAATGCGGTTGTCGGTGCCGTCGGTCCCATGATGACATCGACGTCTTCAAAGGCCTTGACGAAATCATCCCGGATCAGGCGACGAACCTGCTGCGCCTTCAGGTAATAGGCATCGTAGTAACCGGCCGACAGGGCATAGGTACCGATCATGATACGGCGCTTCACCTCCGCACCGAAACCTTCTCCGCGTGAACGCGTGTACAGGTCATCGAGGTCTTTCGGATCATCACAACGATGGCCGAAGCGCACACCGTCCATGCGCGACAGGTTGGAGGAACATTCTGCCGGTGCTACCACGTAGTAGGCCGGCACCGACAGACTGCTGTTCGGCAGGCTGATGTCCTTTACCGTGGCGCCCAGTAATTTGTACTCTTCGATGGCGGCTTCGATCGCAGCGCGGACGTCTGCGTCCAGGCCTTCATCGAAAAATTCTTTCGGCAGGCCGATGACCAGGCCGTTGAGGTCCTGCGCCAGCCCGGCCGTGTAATCGTCCACCGGCCTGTCGATACTGGTGGAGTCACGCGGGTCGAATCCGGACATGGCCTGCAACAGCACGGCCGCATCCGCCGCGGAACCCGCAAACGGTCCGCCCTGGTCGAGGCTGGAGGCGAAAGCGATCATGCCGTAGCGTGACACGCGCCCGTAGGTCGGCTTGAGGCCGGTGATGCCACACAGGGCCGCCGGCTGACGGATCGAGCCGCCGGTATCGGTGCCGGTAGCCAACGGTGCCAGGCGTGCCGCCACGGCAGCCGCCGAACCACCGGAAGAACCGCCGGGTACACGTTCAGGGTCCCAGGGATTTTTCACCGGGCCGTAAAAACTGGTTTCATTGGACGAACCCATGGCGAACTCGTCCATGTTGGTCTTGCCCAGCATCACCGCCCCGGCCTGCTTCAGCTTTTCGCTGACGGTGGCATCGTAGGGCGCCTCGAAGTTATCCAGCATGCGCGAACCGCAACTGGTGCGTACGCCATCGGTGCAGAAGATATCCTTGTGCAGGAACGGAATACCGGTCAGCGGACCGGCATCGCCGGCGGCAATGCGCTGGTCAGCCTCGCGCGCCGCCTGCAGCGCCTGCTCGGCGGTCAGTGTCACCACGCTGTTCAGTTCGCCATCGAAACGCTCGATACGGTCAAGAAAATGGCGGGTCAGCGCTTCACTGGTCAATTCACCGGCGCGCAGCCCTGCGGCCAGTTCGGAAAGACTTTTCTGATGCATAAACGGCCCTGTTACTCGACGACGCGGGGAACCAGGTACAGGCCCGATTCGACACGCGGCGCGACTTTCTGGAACTTGTCCCGCTGGTTTTCTTCGGTTACCACGTCCGGGCGCAGGCGCTGGGTGGCGTCCAGCGGGTGGGCCATGGGCTCGATACCCTGGGTGTCCACGGCATTCAACTGCTCGACAAAGGCAAAAATATCGGACAGGCTGCGCGCATAGGTGGCATTTTCGGCCTCGTCCACGCCCAGCCGCGCGAGGTGCGCGATGCGGCGTATGGTGTCCTGGTCCAGTGACATGTTTCCGGTCTCGACTGCGTTTTCGGGAAGACGCGAAAGGTAGCATATTTGCCCATGCGATTGCAGGCGCGTGCCGCGCCTGTTCCCCGCTGTCGACATTTCGGACAGGCAAGCTTCTTTCAGGCGCGATATTTGCTTGCCCATTGAGGCATGCGTTGTTAGATTACGTTCTTTTACCAAGCTACGGATTCAGCACCTAATGTTCAGAAGTCTGATGGGGATGTTCTCCAACGATCTTTCCATTGATCTGGGGACAGCCAATACCCTGATTTACGTGCGCGAGCAGGGCGTCGTGCTCGATGAGCCCTCGGTGGTCGCGATTCGCCAGGATCGCGGACCGGGCGGCCCCAAAAGCATCGCCGCGGTGGGTGCCGAAGCCAAGGCCATGCTGGGCCGCACGCCGGGCAATATCACCGCCATCCGGCCACTGAAGGAAGGCGTCATCGCCGACTTCACCGTGACCGAGAAAATGCTCCAGCATTTCATCCACAAAGTGCACGAAACGCGTTTTTTCCGTCCCAGTCCGCGGGTGCTGATCTGCGTGCCCTGCGGTTCCACCCAGGTAGAACGGCGTGCTATCAAGGAATCGGCCGCCGGCGCCGGTGCACGTGAGGTATACCTGATAGAAGAACCTATGGCGGCCGCCATTGGCGCCGGCATGCCGGTGGATGAGGCGCGCGGTTCCATGGTGCTGGATATCGGTGGCGGCACCTCGGAAGTAGCGGTGATTTCCCTGAACGGTATTGTGTATTCCGCCTCGGTACGTATCGGCGGCGACCGCTTCGATGAAGCCATTGTCAATTATGTACGACGAAATTATGGCACGCTGATTGGCGAGGCCACGGCAGAAAACATAAAGAAAAAAATCGGCTCCGCCTATCCCGGTGCTGAAATGAAAGAGCTGGAAGTAAAAGGCCGCAACCTGGCGCAAGGTGTACCACGCAGCTTTACGCTTAACAGCAATGAAATCCTGGAAGCCCTGCAGGAACCGCTGGCCGGCATCGTCGGAGCAGTCAAGACGGCATTGGAACAGACGCCACCGGAACTCGGGGCCGATGTTGCCGAACGTGGCATTGTTATTACCGGCGGCGGCGCATTGCTGCGCGACCTTGATCACCTGCTAATGGAAGAAACCGGCCTGCCAGTGGTCATCGCCGATGATCCGCTGACCTGTGTGGCGCGCGGCGGTGGCCGTGCGCTGGAACTTCTCGATGAGCGCGGCGGCGACCTGTTTGCGGTTGAATGATCGCTGAAGCCGGTCGACATGACCGGATGGAGTAGTCGCTATCAAGCAAATCTTTACCGCAGGCCCACCGCTACTGGCCCGTTTGCTTGGCGTGGCACTGCTGTCCATCGCGCTGATGACAATCGACCATCGTCAGCACCACCTCGACAGCGTACGCAGTGCCCTGTCCGTCGTAGTCTATCCCCTGCAATTACTGGTTGACCTTCCCGGCAACACGATTGACTGGTTTCGTGAATCGCTGTCCACCCGGCGCCAGCTGCAGGAAGAAAATTTCAGCCTGCGCAAACAACAGCAGGTACTGAACACCCAGCTCCAGAAGCTGGAAGCACTGGAAGCGGAAAACCGTCACCTGCGCGCATTGCTTGATTCATCTTTCCAGGTCGGCGAGCGCCCCATGCTGATTGCTGCCCTGCTGTCGGTGGACATGGACCCTTACCGCCACCAGATCGAGATCAACAAGGGCAGCCTGGACAACCTGTTTGAAGGCCAGCCCTTGCTCGACAGCCGGGGCATCATGGGACAACTGGTTCACGTTGGCCCTTTCACCTCGACCGCCATGCTGATTACCGACCCCGCACACGCCATTCCGGTGCAGGTTAACCGCAATGGCCTGCGTACCATAGCGCTTGGAACCGGTAAATTCGACCAGCTGGAGTTACCCAACATACCTAACAATGCGGATATTCAGGTGGGCGATTTGCTGGTGAGTTCAGGGCTCGGCGGCCGTTTCCCGCCGGGTTACCCGGTTGCCGAAGTTACCGAGGTCGAACATGATCCCGGACGCGCCTTTTCCCTGGTGCTGGCGAGACCACGCGCTCAACTGGACCGCAGTCGTGAAGTGCTGCTGGTGTGGCCGGAACAGGTCGAGCGTCCGCCCGAGCCTGTCGATAGTGATGACCCCGCCGTGCAGGAGAATGCGCCATGAACATGTCACGATCACACGGGGGCATTGTCATCCTGATCACCTTCGCGCTGGCGATGATACTCACCATTATCCCCTTGCCGGACAGTCTGGCCCGCCTGCGCCCGGACTGGGTCGGACTCACTCTGATCTTCTGGTGTCTGACACTGCCTTACCGGGTCAGTGTAGGCTCCGGTTTCCTGGTCGGTCTGTTACTCGACGTACTCACGGGCACGCTATTGGGACAACACGCACTGGCGCTCAGCCTGATTGCCTACGTTTGCGTACGACTGCATGCCCGTATCCGTGCCTACCCTGCCTGGCAGCAGACCCTGACCGTTCTGGTACTACTGGTTCTGCACCAGCTTGTTGTTTTGTGGGTTGACCGTACCATTGGCCGACCCGGGCACCCCCTCACCTACTGGCTACCCTCGCTCATTGGCATGCTCCTGTGGCCGCTGGTTTTTCGCTGGCTCAACTCTGTGCAGCGCGCATTCTCCGTGCAATAAGCCATGGCATCGCGCCTCACGATCAAGGACTATCTGTTCGAAAACCGGCTGTTCATGCAGCGTTCCGTGCAGGCACTTGCCTTTGCCGCACTGCTGGTTGCCGTACTTGTCGGGCGACTGGTCTACCTGCAGATTCTTGCTCACGAACATTACATTACGCTGTCCGATGATAACCGCATCAAAATACTGCCGGAACCACCCAACCGCGGATTGATTTTCGACCGCAACGGCGTCATTGTCGCCGACAACCTGCCGTCCTACAGACTTGAGATTACACCCGAGCAAATTCACGAAGATATGGACATGGTCGTTGACCGGCTCGCCACGCTGGTAACCATCCGGGATATCGACCGCAAGCGCTTTGATAAATTGAGACAACGCACCCCGGTCTTCAAGCCGGTGCCGCTGCGCTTTCATCTCAGCGATGAGGAAGTCGCGCGTTTTGCCATTGACCGCCACAGATTCCCCGGTGTGGAAATAGTCGCCGGCCTGTCGCGCCATTATCCACATGGCCCGCTGGCCTCGCATGCACTGGGCTATGTCGGGCGGATCGATGTGCGTGACCTGCAGCGCATTGACAATTCCGACTACAGTGGCACAACCCATATCGGCAAGGTCGGTATCGAACGCACCTATGAGGAACAGTTACACGGTACTGTCGGTTTCCGTCAAGTGGAAACCAATGCAGAAGGCCGCGTGCTGCGCACACTGATTCGCACACCGCCGATCCCCGGGGACAACCTCTACCTGACACTTGATCTGGAACTGCAGAACGTTGCCGAACAGGCCTTTGGTGATCGCTCCGGTGCGGCAGTGGCCATCGACCCGGATACCGGCGAGGTGCTGGCACTTGTCAGCAAACCAACCTACGACCCCAACCTGTTTGTCAACGGTATCGACACAGCGACTTATGCCGCACTGCGTGACGATGAGATGCAACCCCTGTTCAATCGCGCACTTCGCGGACAGTACCCGCCAGGCTCCACCATAAAACCCTTTGTAGGACTGGGCGGTCTGGAGCAAGGCATAACCAGTACACACGCACACACCTATTGCCCGGGCTACTACCAGCTGCCAGGCAAGGAACGCAAGTACAGGGACTGGAAGCGCGTCGGCCATGGCACGGTAGATCTGACCAATGCCATCGCACAATCCTGTGATGTCTACTTCTACGACCTGGCCTTGTCGATGGGTATAGACCGCCTCTACAGCTTCCTGTCACAGTTTGGTTTTGGCCAGCGTACCGGCCTGGACATCAGCGGCGAGCTACCGGGGCTGATGCCATCGCGAGAGTGGAAACGCGCCACACGAAACCAGCCCTGGTTTCCCGGCGAAACGTTGATTACCGGTATCGGACAGGGATTTCTGCTGACAACTCCCGTTCAACTGGCCAGTGCAACAGCGACACTGTCAAAATACGGCCACCGGGTAAAACCGCACATTGTCGTATCTACGCAGCCACATGACGATCCGGAGCTGTCTCCACTCCCGGTTGAGACCATTATCGATATTCCTGTTGAAGACCGACACAACTGGGATGCTATTATTCACGCCATGCGCGAAGTCGTACACGGCCGGCGCGGCACCGCGCGCAAGATTGGCAAGGGCGCCAAGTATGACATTGCCGGAAAAACCGGTACGGCGCAGGTATTCGGCCTGAAAAAGGAAGAAAAATATGACGCTGAAAAACTTGCCAGAAAACTGCATGACCATTCGCTGTTCATTGCCTTTGCCCCGGTTAAAAAACCACGTATCGCAGTCGCAGTGATTGTTGAGCACGGTGGTAGTGGCAGTGCAGTAGCTGCGCCGATCGCAAGAACCATTCTCGACCAGTACCTGTCAAAGCCTGCATTATGAGTACCCTGCTGGACAGCGCCCGTGAAGACGCAAGCCGCCGTGACTGGCAGCACTTGCTGCACATCGATGCGGTCTTGTTGTTTGCCCTGTTCGCGACGTCTGCTCTCGGCCTGTTTGTCCTGTACAGCGCCGGCGGGCAGGATCAGTCCATATTGACCCGCCAGCTGGTACGTCTCGGTATCGCCTTTGGCGCCATGGTGCTGGTTGCACAATTGCGTCCACAATGGCTGCAGCGCTGGACACCCTGGCTCTACAGCCTGGGTATCGTGCTGCTGGTTGCAGTGCTGGTAATGGGGGACGTCGGCAAGGGTGCGCAGCGCTGGCTGGATCTCGGTTTTGTCCGCTTCCAGCCTTCAGAAATGATGAAACTCGCTGTTCCAATGATGGTCGCCTGGTACCTGGCCGACAAGCGCCTGCCGCCAACAGGATGGCGGCTGGTGACTGCCGGAGCACTGATTGTAGTGCCCGTGCTACTGATTGCCCGTCAACCGGATCTCGGCACATCACTGCTAATCGGCAGCGCCGGTTTCTTTGTATTGTTCCTGGCGGGCCTGTCATGGCGCCTGCTGGGCGGACTGGCCTTGCTGGGCGCCGCCGGAGCACCGGTGCTATGGCATTTCATGCACGACTACCAGCGCCAGCGGGTAATCACCTTTCTCAACCCGGAACAGGACCCGCTGGGCACCGGTTACCATATTATCCAGTCGAAAATAGCCATAGGCTCCGGCGGTGTATTCGGCAAAGGCTGGCTGAACGGAACCCAGGCACATCTCGAATTTCTGCCTGAACGCACTACGGATTTTATTTTTGCTGTACTGGGAGAAGAATTCGGCCTGTTTGGCATCATTGTACTATTGGTACTGTATGCCTTTATTATCGTGCGCAGCCTGCACATCGCAACCCAGGCCCAGGATACTTTTGGCCGCCTGCTGGCCGGCAGTCTGGCCATGACATTCTTTATCTATATTATCGTCAATACCGGCATGGTCACCGGCTTGCTACCGGTCGTTGGCCTGCCACTTCCACTCATCAGCTATGGCGGAACATCAATGGTGACCCTGATGGCAGGTTTCGGTATCCTGATGTCCATACACACGCATAGAAAGCTGCTACCAACCTAGGAAAATACTGTGTCATTACGGAAGCTGTTACTGAACACCCTGATCATACTGCTGAGCGGCCTGGCGCCCGTGCTGTCAGCGGCAGGAGACTTCACTCACAATACGCGCACCCAGGCCTTTATCGATGACATGGTAAAGAAACACGGCTTTGACCGCGCCAAACTGAAGTCACTGTTCGATGAAGCCCAGAAACGCGAGGATATCCTGGAAGCCATTGCCCGACCTGCGGAAAAAACCAAGCCATGGCACGAGTACCGCCAGATTTTCCTTACCCCGGACCGCATTCGCGGTGGTGCGAAGTTCTGGCGTGAACACGCTACTGTACTCGAACGTGCCGCTAAAAAATTGCAAGTGGATCCGGCTGTCGTGGTTGCCATCATCGGTGTCGAAACCCGCTACGGCAAGCACACCGGTGGTTACCGGGTGCTGGACGCCCTGTCTACACTGGCGTTTGCCTACCCGCCACGCAGTAAGTTTTTCCGTTCGGAACTTGAGCAATTCCTGATTCTTGCACAAGAGGAAAAGGTCGACCTGCGTACTGCCAGGGGCTCTTATGCCGGCGCCATGGGCTACGGACAATTCATTCCTTCCAGCTACCGCAACTACGCCATCGACTTCGACAAGGATGGCCGACGTGACCTGTGGGGAAATATTGACGATATCATCGGCAGTGTTGCCAACTACTTCCACCGCCATGGCTGGCAGCCCGGGGAACCGGTTGCCAATCGTGTCACGCAGGGAAATGTACCGGCATCACTGGTTTCAGACAACAGCAAACCTGACAAGACGGCCGGTGAGCTCGCGGCACTGGGTATTCGTACCACACCGCCTCTTTCCACCCATCAACCGGTGGCTGTACTTGAACTGCAACAGCGCACGGGGCCTGAATACTGGCTGACCAGCAAGAATTTCTATGTCATTACGCGTTACAATCGCAGTCCACTCTACGCCATGTCGGTTTACCAGCTCAGTGAAGCCATACGGGATGCCTACCAGAAAGATCCATAACAGGGTCATACCCACCTGCTCCGTGCTGGCGCTGGCCGGACTTGGCTTTGTGCTGTCATCCTGTTCCTCGACAGGAGGGGGGCGCTACAGCCAGCGTCACGACAGCGCACCGGATCGCCTTGTTGACGTATCCCAGGTTGCCAATGCTGTTCCACGGGCAGAACCCAGAAGCCGCTACGGCAACCCGGCCTCCTACGTGGTGCGCGGCCGGCGTTACCACACACTGACAGACAGCCGTGGCTACCGGGAGCGTGGCGTTGCCTCCTGGTATGGCACCAAGTTTCATGGTCACCGTACTTCCAGCGGTGAAAGTTACGACATGTATGCCATGTCGGCAGCACACAAATCGCTGCCACTACCGACCTACGCCCGGGTAACCAACCTGCGTAACGGAAAATCAGTGGTGGTGAAAATCAATGACCGCGGCCCATTCCACGACAATCGTCTTATTGACCTGTCCTATGCAGCTGCCAGCCAGCTGGGCATCCTGGGCGAAGGTACCGGCCTGGTTGAAGTGGAATCCATTAACCCCGACCAACCGGCTCAACATACCCGGCCAACCGGGAATCTCGCCAGCAAACCAAAAACCCATACCCGCACTGTCAAGCAAGCAGGCGCCGGTACCCATAAACCCCTGCTGTACCTGCAAGTCGGTGCCTTCCTGAGCCGTGATAATGCCGAACGACTGAAACGTCGCCTCATAGCGACAACGTCTCCTGAAAAACTTCACATCAGTGAAGGAAACGCTAACCACCAACACATATACCGGGTACGTATAGGCCCACTTGACTCTGTCGAAAGCGCTGACCAACTGACGCAAAGTCTGCAACAGCACGGCATAGAATCACCCCGCGTTATCATCGACTAGACATTGAAAATCCCCCTTCAAGCGCACACAATGCGGCACTTGAAGCGACCACAGGAAAATACATGAACCACAAGCTGCTGCCCTCATTCTTGCTGACCCTGCTATTGCTGACCAGCAGCCTTCTACATGCAGCAACACCGGTCCCCAAAGCTCCCTCAGTAGGGGCCAAAGGCTACCTGGTCGAAGACTTCCATAGCGGTCAGACCATTGCAGAAAAAAATGCCGATCAGCGACTGGAGCCGGCGAGCATTACCAAGCTGATGAGTGCCTATGTCATTTTCAGTGAAATTCGAAACGGCACGCTGGCGCTGGAAGACAAGGTACGAATAAGCAAAAAAGCATGGCGCACCGAAGGCTCGCGTATGTTTGTCGAGGTCAATACCCAGGTCAGTGTTGCCGACCTGCTCAAGGGCATGATTATCCAGTCTGGCAATGATGCTACAGTGGCCCTGGCCGAACAGGTGGCCGGAACAGAGGAAGGCTTCGCCTCCCTGATGAACCACTATGCCCAGAAACTGGGTTTGCGTAACAGCCACTTTGTCAACAGCACCGGCCTTCCCCACAAGGATCACTACACCACGGCACGTGATATCGCTCGTATTGCCCGTGCGCTGATTGCGGAGTTCCCCGAGTATTACCAGTGGTACTCGGAGCGAAGCTTCACCTACAACGGCATTACCCAGTACAACCGCAACAAGTTACTGTGGCGCGATGAGTCGGTCGACGGTCTGAAGACCGGCCACACCGATTCAGCCGGCTACTGCCTCGTTACCTCGGCCGAGCGTGATGGCATGCGCCTTATCAGTGTGGTTCTGGGCACCAAAAGCGAAGAGGCCCGCGCCGATGCCAGCCAGGCATTGCTTAATTATGGTTTCCGCTTTTTCGAAACCCACAAGCTTTACGACAGCGGCAGCAAGCTTGCCAGCACCCGCGTCTGGAAAGGTACTGTCGACACGGTAGACCTGGGACTGACAGACACCCTGTACGTTACCGTGCCACGTGGCGAGTACAAGAACCTCGATGCCTCGATACAGTTACAGGAACAAATCATCGCACCTGTATCAAAAGGCCAGGTACTGGGTCGGGTAGTGATACGTCTTGGCGATCAGGCCATCACGGAGAAAGACCTGACGGCGTTGAATGACGTCGCCGAAGGCAACTTCTGGCAACGCATCGTCGACGAAGCATTGCTGTATTTCGAGTAATCCGACGGATATGAGCACCGTCTATCTGAATGGCCGTTTCATGCCGATTGAGGAAGCCTGTGTTTCGGTCACCGACCGGGGCTTTCTGTTTGGTGATGGCGTCTATGAAGTCATACCCGCCTACGGTGGCCGCTTGTTTCGCCTGCCACATCACCTGCAACGGCTGCAGGACAGCCTTGATGGCATCAAACTGTCAAATCCGCTTAGCGAACTGGAGTGGATGGAACTGCTGGAAAATCTGCTACAGAAAAATCAACACCGCGCAGGGGTCAACAATGACCAGTCCGTCTACCTGCAAATCACGCGGGGCACATCAAGCAAACGCGACCACAACTTTCCGGCTGAAATACATCATACTGTGTATGCCTGCAGTAACCCTATTCCGGAACCTGACCCGACCATTGAGCATAACGGTGTAGCCGCCATCACCCTCGACGATATCCGCTGGTCATGGTGCAACATAAAAGCCATCACACTGCTACCCAATGTCCTGTTACGTCAGCAGGCCGGTGAGCGCGGTGCCGCAGAGGCTATTCTGATACGGGATGGCTACGCGATAGAGGCTTCTTCCAGTAATATTTTCATCGTACGCGATGGAAATATTATCACACCACCCAATAGCCCCGTGATGTTGCCCGGAATAACCCGTGACCTGGTACTTGAGCTTGCCGAACAACAGGGTCACGCATACCGGGAAGACAATATCACCGAAGAGGCATTACACAGCGCAGACGAAATATGGATCACCAGCTCAACCCGGGAAATCGTACCGGTCACCCGGCTGGACGACGCACCTGTCGGTAATGGCTTACCGGGGCCGGTATGGAAAACCATGCTGGCGCACTACCGGCGATACAAGGATGCCGTTCGCCTGGGCAATGCAGGGTAAAAAGCAAAATCCTGTAACCCGCAATAAACCAGTCCGGCACTACGACTGAAAGCCCGAGTGACTGCCATGCCTGCATACCACCACGGTAGTAACTGATTTTATCCGCAGGATAACCAGGGGTGAGCAGGTTTTTAATGGCCCGGGGAGACTGACCGCACCACATGCCGTTACACCACATATTGTCTGCCATGCGACCTGGAGTAGAACAGAAAGCCCGGCGTACCACCCGCTTCAGCCGCCAATTGCAGACGTTCCAGGCATCTATTGTCATCAAGAACCGGCCAGGCCAGCACGGCACTGCACTTGCCCGAACTCAACGCTTGTTCTACCAGCTGCAAACTTTGCTGGTGCGTTTTAGGATAAATCCGCAAGACCCGCGAAAGATCAATACCCGCCTCCGACAGTAGTTTGGTATCCGCCAGTCGGGGTGGCGCAATCCAGCAAATCCACCGGTTCTCATTCAAACCGGGTTGTGAGAGCTCCTTCATAAGCCGGCTCAGAACACTGAGACTCTGCTGCATTGTGTTTATCGTGGTTTTCGCAGTACGAGGCGAGACACTTTGCGGCAGTTCCGTATCCCGCGCCTGAAGATGGCAACCCTGATCACTAAACTGTATCGGGATTTGAGTGGGATGCCAGGTCCCGGCACATTGTGAAGACGGGCCGTTATTCACAGGGACTGGTTACGCAAAATGCCGACACCCAGACCTTCGATCTCCAGTTGCTGCTTTCGCAGATCGACCCGGATAGGCTCAAACTCTTCGTTTTCAGGTGACAGGTAGACAATCGAGCCGCGTTTACGGAAACGCTTTACTGTCACCTCGTCATCAAGGCGCGCCACCACTACCTGACCGTTTTCCGCCTGGCGGGTGCGATGAACGGCCAGCAGGTCGCCGTCCATAATACCGATGTCGCGCATACTCATCCCTTTAACCCGTAGCAGGTAATGGGCACGCGGATGAAACAGTGCAGGATCAACCGGGTAATAATCTTCGACATGCTCTTCGGCCAGAATCGGCTCGCCGGCAGCCACACGCCCCACAACCGGGATACCTTCCTCTTCCTCCACTTCTTCAAGCAGGCGAATCCCGCGCGAAGAGCCCGCCAGTAACTCGATATAACCCTTGCGCTCCAGCGCCCGCAAATGCTCCTCTGCCGCATTCGGTGAACGAAAACCAAAGGCCCGGGCAATCTCGGCCCGGGTAGGCGGATAGCCCTCGTCATAGATACAATCCCGAATCAGCGTCAAAATCTCGGCTTGCCGGGGAGTCAGATCGTCCATTGCACCACCTGCTGTGTTTTTATCCAGTGTACTGGAATTATATACAGGTATTCTGAGGATGCAAGTTACGTGCACTGTCTTCCGGCCAGGTTATGCTTCGCGGCTTTCAGACATCCCGAAAGGCGGATAAAATACCGTGATAGCGTTAGACTGGCCGCATAACCCGCCAAACCAGGGAGTACCTCGCCAATGAAAAAACTGAAACATGAATCAGAACTGGTCAAGGAAGCCATACTTGCCGGCATGAAATATGGCGAAGAACGCGGCGTGGTCGAGTTTGAAGCCACTGATTCAGCACATGAAAAGATCGAGTACATCTACCGTCTGCTGGTACACGACAAGCTGATACAGCCGCTGCCCGAGGACCAGATATCGCAAAAATCCATGCGCCACCGGCTGGCGATCTGGATGTCCAGACAGCTGCCGAAAGACCACCCACTGCTAAAATAAAACGCACTATTTTATTCAGGCATAACGAATCTTTGTTACAGTTTGCGGTCTGTACATTGACGCAACCCGGGGAAACTGTTTCGTGACCAAACGCCTGATTCTGGTAGTACTGTTGCTGATTGTCATTTTCGGCGGGATTTTCGGCTGGAAGTATTACAGCGGCATGAAAATGGCCACAATGATGTCACAGCCGCCTCCACCGGCCGTCATTGCATCCGCAGAAGTCAAAGCCGAAAGCTGGCAGCCTTACCTGCACGCCGTCGGAAGCGTGACTGCGACACAGGGCGTTTTCGTGACCACCGAGGTTGCCGGTCAGGTGCACGAGATTGTTGCAACGTCCGGCCAGAAAGTGAAAGCCGGCGACGTACTGCTGCGGCTGGATGACAGCGTTGACAAGGCCGACCTGGATGGCCTTGTCGCACAACGCACGCTGGCCAAACTTCAGTTCGAACGGGCCCGCAAGCTGCTCAAGGATAAATCGGTATCACGTTCCGACTATGATGCGTCTCGCGCCAACCTCGATAGCGCTGAAGCTGCCGTGGCCGCCAAACGTGCCCTGATCAGCAAGAAAACCATTCATGCGCCGTTCAGCGGACAACTTGGTATCGCCGACATCAACCTCGGGCAATACCTTTCACCCGGTGATGCCATCGTACCGCTTCAGTCACTGGACCCTGTCTATGTCGACTACAACCTGCCGGAGCGCTACCTGCCGCAGGTGCACGTCGGGCAATCGGTGATCATCGACGTGCAGGCCTGGCCTGGCCGCCATTTCGAAGGCCGCATCAGCGCAATCAACCCCGGCGTCGATACCGGCACGCGCACCCTGCGCCTGCGTGCAACACTGGACAACCCGGAACGCCTGTTACGCCCCGGCATGTTTGCCGAAGTCAGTACCGTACTGCCGTTGCGTGACAACATCCTTACACTGCCGCGTACGGCGGTGACCTATAACCCCTATGGCGAACTGGTGTTCGTCATACAGAAAACGGACAAAGGCATGACCGTACTGAACCGCCCGGTCAAAACCGGTGAAGTGCGCGAAGGCCGCGTGGAAATCATCGAAGGCCTGAAGGCCGGGGACCTGGTGGTGTCGGCCGGTCACAACAAACTGCGCAATGGCCAACCGGTTACGATCGATAACAGCGTGCAACTCGACGGCAAGGCCGATGGCGGATGAAATTTACTGACCTGTTTGTCAATCGCCCGGTTCTGGCGAGCGTTATCAGTCTGCTGATTCTGTTGGTCGGCCTGCGCGCCATGTTTTCACTGGAAGTGCGTCAGTACCCGGAAACCCGCAATACCGTTGTCAGCGTGACCACCGCCTACCCGGGCGCCAGCAGTGAACTGGTCAAGGGCTTTATCACCACGCCCTTGCAACAGGCAATTGCCGAAGCGGACGGAATTGATTACCTGTTTGCGCGCTCCACCCAGGGCCGCTCCACCATCGAAGCTCATATGGCACTCAACTACGACTCCAACGCTGCGGTCGCGGAAATCCAGGCCAAGGTCGCCAGCCAGCGTAACGTGTTGCCCGATGAAGCAGACAATCCGGTCATCGATTCCACGACCGGGGAAACGACCGCGCTGATGTACCTGGCCTTCTACAGCGACAGCATGAAGCCGTCGCAGATTACCGACTACCTGCTGCGTGTTACCCAGCCCCAGCTACAGGCAATCCCCGGTGTGGCGAAGGCCGAACTGATCGGCAACAAGACCTTCGCCATGCGCATCTGGCTGGATCCGAAACGCATGGCCGCGCTGAACGTGACGGCCAACGATGTGCGCGATGTCCTGCGCGCCAATAACTACCTGGCCGGCATCGGTCAGTCCAAGGGCCATTACACCGCGATCAACCTGAACGCGACCACGGATCTTGCCAGCGTCGAGGATTTCCGCAAGCTGGTGGTACGCACAGCCGACGGCACACTGGTTCGGCTCGAGGATGTCGCTACACCGGAACTGGGCGCCGAGGACTACGACTCCACCAGCTGGTACAAAGGCAAGCCGGCCATTTTTGTCGGCGTTAAACAGGCGCCTGGCGCCAACCCGCTGGACGTTGCCAAACGCGTACAGGAACTGATGCCGGAAATCCGCAAACAGTTACCGGAGGGGCTGCAGGCACACATCCCCTACGATGCCAGCGTGTTCATCGAGGACTCCATTGACGAGGTATTCAAAACCCTGATCGAGGCCGTCGCTATTGTCCTGATCGTTGTGTACCTGTCGCTGGGCTCGATGCGCGCCGCCATTGTACCCGCAGTAGCGGTGCCCCTGTCACTGGTCGGTGCCGCATTCCTGATGCTGCTGATGGGTTTCTCCATCAACTTGCTGACCTTGCTGGCACTGGTACTGGCCATCGGCCTGGTGGTCGATGACGCCATTATCGTGGTGGAAAACGTGCACCGACATATCGAAATGGGCGAGTCACGGCTCGATGCCGCATTAATCGGCGCGCGTGAGCTTGCACTGCCGATTATCGCCATGACCACAACACTGGTGGCCGTCTATGCACCAATCGGCTTTATGGGCGGCCTGGTCGGCACCCTGTTTACCGAGTTCGCCTTTGCGCTGGCCGGCGCTGTGCTGATCTCGGGCGTGGTGGCATTAACGCTGTCACCCATGCTGTCATCCAGAGTACTCAAGCCACATGGTCAACAGGGACGCTTCGAGCAATGGGTCGAGCACCGGTTTGAGCGCCTGGCGACGGCTTACCAGCGCCGTCTTCACAGTACCCTGGACGCCTTGCCGGCCACCCTGCTGTTTGCCGCCGTGGTCCTGGTATCAATCGTCTTCATGTTCATGACCAGCAAACACGAACTGGCGCCGGTCGAAGACCAGAGCATCCTGTTCTTCCAGGCCACCGCACCACAAACCGCAACACTGGACTATAACGAGGCCTATACACGACAGATTGTCAGCGCCTTTGAAAGTGTGCCCGAGTATCACGAAAGCTTTTTCCTGCTGGGACGCGGCGAACCGACTACAACATTTGGCGGCTTTAAAATGCAGCCGCCATCGCAACGGCCACGCTCGCAGATGGAAGTGCAGCCGGAGATACAGCAAAAACTGGCGCGCATCGCCGGCTTCCAGACCGCCGTCTTCCCGCGTCCCAGCCTGCCCGGTTCCGGCGGCGGTCTGCCGGTACAGTTTGTTATCACCAGTGACGCGAGTTACCAGGAACTGGACGCGATGGCCAACCAGCTCATCGGCCACGCCATGGGCAGCGGACGTTTCATGTTCCTGATGAAAGAAGTTCAGTACACACGACCACGCGCCACACTGGTGATCGATCGTGACCGGGCCGGTGATCTCGGCATCAGCATGGCTGACATCGGGCGTAACCTTGCCACCCTGCTGGGCGGCAATGACGTTAACCGGTTCAGCCTGGAAGGCCGCAGTTACAAGGTCATACCCCAGGTGGCCCGTGAGTATCGCCTGCAGCCGGACATGCTCAAGGACTACTACATCCGACCCGGTTCAGGTGAGCTGGTTAACCTGGCCACCGGCCTGACAACGACCAATGCATCGCGAGACCTGGGTGCCGCACCACTGGTTCCGCTGGATGCAATTGTGAAACTGAAGGAGAGTGTTGAACCCAGCCAGCGCACCCAGTTCCAGCAATTGAATTCACTCACCCTGATGGGTGTGATGGCACCGCGTGTTCCACTGGGTGATGCACTGTCCTACCTGGAAAACACGGCACAGGAACTGTTTCCGCGCGGCTTTGGCTGGGACTACGCCGGTCAGTCACGTCAGTTTGCCCAGCAGGGCAGCGCACTGGTGGTAACGTTCTTCCTGTCAATCCTGGTGATCTACCTGGTGCTCGCGGCACAGTTCGAGAGCTGGCGTGATCCGCTGATTATCCTGGTGTCGGTACCCATGTCGATCGCCGGCGCACTGGCCTTTATCACACTGGGTTTTGCAACCATCAATATCTACACCCAGGTGGGCCTGATTACCCTGATTGGTTTGATCGCCAAGAACGGCATCCTGATTGTCGAGTTCGCCAACCAGTTGCAGATAACTGAAGGGCTGGACAAGCGGCATGCCGTGGAACGTGCCGCGGCGATTCGCCTGCGCCCGATCCTGATGACCACCGTGTCGATGATTGTGGCGATGTTCCCGCTGTTACTTGCCAGTGGCCCTGGTGCGGTCAGTCGCTTTCATATCGGCCTGACGATTGCCACCGGTCTGGGCATCGGCACCCTGTTTACCCTGTTTGTGGTGCCAGCGGTTTACCTGCTGCTGGCCAGACAGCATGGACAGCGCACCCTTGGTGAACAAACCGACCTGACTTAAATAACCGTTCAATTACACTTATACGCATGGCCAAGCGGAATACCCGTATTTCCAACGGGAATCACACCCCTCCGGCCTTTCCTGACCTGGCCCTGGCAGCTATCATTGGGCCTCTTTCAACGCGGTTCTAACCATGTCAGCCAGCAATCTGCCCATTACACGTCATTCCACCTGCGCGGTAAAAATCGGCAAGGTCATCGTCGGAGGTGGCGCGCCCGTTGTCGTGCAATCCATGACCAACACCGATACGGTCAATATCGAGAACACGGTTCAGCAGGTCGCGCAGCTGGCCAACGCCGGTTCGGAGCTGGTACGTATCACCGTCAACAGTGAGGAAGCCGCAGCCGCGGTGCCGTCTATCCGGGAACAGCTGGACCACATGAATGTGGATGTACCGCTGATTGGTGATTTCCACTTCAACGGACACAAGTTGCTGGACAAGTACCCGGACTGCGCGCAGGCACTCGGCAAGTACCGTATTAATCCCGGCAATGTCGGCCGTGGCAAAAAACGCGACGAACAGTATGCGACCATGATCGAAACCGCCTGTCGCTACGACAAACCGGTACGCATTGGCGTCAACTGGGGCAGCCTTGACCAGGCGCTCGTGGTTCGGCTGATGGATGAAAACAGCCGCTCCGCACAACCGTGTGATACCCATGAAGTCATTCATGAAGCCATGGTGACCTCTGCGCTGGAGAATGCAGCGCGTGCGGAGGAAATCGGACTCGGTCGCGACCATATCATTCTGTCGGTCAAAATGAGTGGCGTACAGGACCTGATTGCGGTCTACCGCACGCTGGCACAACGTTGCGATTATGCCTTGCACCTTGGCCTGACAGAGGCCGGGATGGGCGCAAAAGGCATTGTTGCCTCGACGGCCGCACTTTCTGTCCTGCTACAGGAAGGTATCGGCGATACCATCCGCATTTCCCTGACGCCGGAGCCTGGCGGCAGTCGCAGCGAGGAAGTCCGTGTCGCACAGGAAATCCTGCAATCCATGGGATTGCGCGCGTTTACACCCAGCGTTGTGGCCTGCCCGGGCTGTGGCCGTACCTCCAGCGACTATTTCCAGACACTGGCGCAGAATATCCAGGGCTATTTACGTGAACAGATGCCGGTCTGGCGCCGGCAGCACCCTGGTGTTGAAGACATGACGGTAGCCGTCATGGGCTGTGTAGTAAATGGTCCCGGTGAAAGCAAGCATGCCAATATCGGCATCAGCCTGCCAGGTACGGGAGAACGACCGGTGGCACCGGTGTATGTTGATGGTGAGAAAACCGTCACATTGAAAGGCGATCATATTGCCGAAGAGTTCCGGCAGCTGGTGGATCGCTACGTCGTCGAACACTACGGTGAGGCAACTATTACCTGCTAGAGACTGTTTCGCCCTTTTCCAGAGCTGCGCGCAACGGTGGCACTCTGGCAATGCTGTCCTGGTTGTCGAAAACCTTGCACAGGCTGTATAAAGATTCACGGCCCCGGTCCAGCGTGTGAATCTCGTGCTCGGTCAATTTCAGCTTGCCCTGTGCCTCGAGTGTTCGCAGTAAAGCCATTTCAGGCTTGAAGTACCGGGAAAATATTATTCCCCAGCGATTCTCCAGCATCTCAATATCAAAATGTTCGTTGACCAGAATGCCCGACATTATTGTTCGCCGTAACAGATCATCTGATTCCAGTTCGACACCACACTCTGTGGGAATTACACCCTGCTCCACCATACGCTGGTAGCTTTCACGCTCCAGGGCATTCCGGCTGTAGGCATCATCCAGAGCCGCGACAGCTCCGGGACCGACGCCGATAACATCCAGCCCTTCAATATTGGTATAGCCAAGCGGCGACCAGTATAAGGGCGAGTCCGATCCCAGCGATGGCTCGGCTTCGGTTACATACCAGTCCAGACCGACGTGCCGGTAACCCAGGTCCTGTAATATCCCGGAGCGCAATACTGACAGCGGGTTGTCATTCGCCGATATTTCCTGCCCACCCTCGTTAATGAACCTGACACATTCCACGCTGGTTTTTTCCAGCAAGCGGCTGATTTTTTCAATTCCTGCCCCCTTCAGTGGTTCTCCCACAACCAGATCGAGTGCAAGGGAGCGGTAACCCAGGGCTCTGATTTCCATCAGCAAGCTTTCGATGCGGTCGATTTCGCCGACAGGATCATCTGTGTCCTGCACAGAATGCGATACATCCAGGCACAACCTCACTTTGCTGAAACCCAGGACCCGCAAGAGCTTCAGGCGGGCTGTTGTGGGGCGGGATTGCCCGAAACAGGCACACCAGCGAGCAAATGTCGCCGGTTCGATAGAAAAGGCATCCTGAATACTGCTGCACAACTCGTAAAGGGCATCGTTGCTCCAGCCAACGGCAATACCGGGTGCGCAGACAACACCCTCAAGTGGTCTGTCGCGGGCAAACAGCGTCCCTTGAAGCTGTATTTCCCGGGTGACTGCCGAATACCAGGGTAACTGGTGTGCAGCTGCCGGATCAGAGCCCCTGTGCCCTGCTGTCATGCCATCCTGCACAACCAGCATCAGGGGTGCGGGAACCGGGTCACCATTACTCCGTTTTACCCACTCACGGTAATCAGAACCATCAAACTCTCGCGTAAACGAGGCAAAGCCTGGATACAAGCCGCAGTACGGCTCGAATACCTCTGGAATATTCACCCCGTCGTCTGGTCGTTCTTCGGATAGCCCCATGTTCAATGCCCGTCTGATGACGGTATCGCATGGTATTAGCATAGGTACAACGTCACCTTGATGCAGATCAAAGTGCATCGTAAGGATGGCGAAGTATTAAAAATTGGAGCCGGTGAGAGGAGTCGAACCCCCGACAAACTGATTACAAGTCAGTTGCTCTACCAACTGAGCTACACCGGCGATGAAAATCTGCCCCGAGCGGGGCGGCTATTGTATTAGAGCAGCCTGAACGGCGCAAACTATTCACAACTGACCTGCTGCACCTTGAGCCGGGGGTACCTTGCCTTAACCTGCTCCCAGCCCTGGAAATCTTCAAGCAGCTGCTCTTTTTCCTCGATATCGATCCAGTACACTTTGCGAGTCTTGTAGCGCACATCGAGCCTGGCATCGTGTCCCAGCTCACGAACCCTACTGAGCCGGATCTGCGCCTTGCTCTTACTGGAAAATATACCCAGTGAAATCCGGTTACGTTTACCGACAAAGTAATCTGTCATGCCAGCCGCCTCCAGACTGCGGACAATCTCGGCGGCTTTACGTGATGAAGCAGCCTGCAGGTACACCTGGTAGCCTGATGGTGCCTGGGTTTCACTCTGTCTTAGCGCGGCCGGAATGCCCTGTTCAGACAGCCGGGTACGTAAGGCTGCTGCCTCGTCACTTGATTTCAGTGGGCCGATGGTACGACAAACCGGAGAGCGTTCGGCAATGTCCTCCTGTTCCTTACTATCGTCAGACTGACTGACCGCAGGCACAGGAGCTGTGCCTGTTTCCGCCCCCTCACCTGCCACCAGCGTGGGGTCGCTACCACCAGATTGCTTTCGCTCCGACAACTGTACAAGCGGTACGGCGCCGGGAGGCAAGGGCTTTAAACGTAATTCCGGTGGCGACGGGGCCGGCTGAAACTGTAACCACGCGAAAAAGGCCAGATTGAGGCCCAGTAACAGATAAACCAGATTTTTCAACTGGCTGTCTCCCTTGCAAAGATTGCCAGCCCCTTCAATATCAGCTCGGGTTCATGTGCGGGCCTGCTCTCTAGCAGTGGCATCAATCGCCCGGCATCCCCACCGGTCAACAACAGGGAAACATCATTACCCAGTTCACCCCGCAGATCGGCGCTGATGCGGTCCAGTAGCGAGACAGCAGCATACAGGCTCCCCCCCAGCACAGCTGATTCTGTGCTGCTGGCGAGTAAGACAATTTCCCCCGTATCCCCGTCTTCGACCGTCACATCGCTCGCGCTGGCGCAGACAGATGAAATCATAAGCTCAACGCCAGGTGCAATTAGTCCACCGAGGTGACGGCCATCTGCCGACAGTGCATCAACAGTGATGGCGGTACCACAACCCAGAATGACCGCTGCACCACGACAGAGGCCATGCGCCGCAATCAATGCCGCCCAGCGATCATTGCCCAGCCGCTCCGGTTTGGTGTAGGCGTTAATGACACCACATTGTTCAGCCCGGCTGTGCAGGAATTCCGGCAGGATTTTCCAGCGACGCTTTACCCAGGTGCAGACAGATTTTTCAAACTCAGCCCCGGCAACATTTGAAACAATCACTCTTTCCGGTGTTTCAAGCTCTTTCCAGGCCGGGCGCGCGATATCCTTGAAAGGTTTTGACCCTCGAACCAGCGGAGTACCACTGATCCATTCCTCACCATCCTGCAACGCCCACTTGATGCGCGTGTTGCCAATATCGATCAGCAGATTCATCCTGCCAGTCGCACGCTGATTTCACCGGCATGAAATGTCTGGATCCTGCCGTCCTGCTCGATGAGCAGTGCGCCATGCGGGTCTACTCCCCGCGCAACACCGCGAATACTTTCCTGCTGACCTGTCTGAAGATCTACAGGCAAGCCCGCTGCGATATCGTATCGCTGCCACTCTTCAGCAAAAGCCTCGAGTCCCTGCCGGGAAAATATTTCAATAACCTTTACAAGATCGTCCAAGAGCTTACCTGCCAGCCTGTTGCGTTGTAGTTGCAGTTTATTATGCCTGAGATCTGACCAGGGCTGATCAATTTCTGCACCTGCACCTTCCGGCATTCGTAAATTGATACCGATACCGATGATAACCTGGTAGTTACCGCCACTCTCGCCGGAGAGATCAAGCAGGATACCCGCGAGTTTGTTTCCGTTTAAGTAAATATCGTTAGGCCACTTCAAACCAAGACCATCGATGCCCAGTTTCTGTAGAGTACGGCGTACTGCCACAGCTACAGCAAGACTCAACCCGCCAGACTGCAGCACGCCGTCCTCCAGCATGCATGCCAGCGACAAATACAGATTGGTACCGTATGGCGAAATCCACCGTCGCCCCCGTCGGCCACGACCCGCGCTCTGCCACTCCGCGAGACAGACGTTAATACCCTGCGGTGCAACTGGCGGCGGCATACGTTTAAGGACATCGCTGGTTGAGTCAACCTCGCGCTGGACTTCGAGATGTTCGATTCTCTGGCTAAGTGAAGTAGAGAGATGCTGCTGTATCACTGATACTTCCAACGGCTCGAAAGGAACCGCAAGCCGATAGCCTCGACCCCGTACCGCATGAATCTCCAGGCCAAGCTCATCGAATTTGCGTAACTGTTTCCAGATCGCGGCTCGACTCACGCCCAGCGCCTTCGCCAGCTCTTCTCCGGAGTGAAAGCGGCCATCAGCGAGAAGCCCTGGCAATCGATAACGTATTGACATTACGCAAGTTTAACACAGCCAAATATCACAATTCGAACCAACGAAGTCATTTTCTCAAGAACCCGCCATGTAGCGGGAAAGATAACTTGAGCCTGTGCCTCATTCAATAATGATATTCTGCCGCCGATAGCGGTATTACGCAGACGCCCGACAAGTTGAACCTCAACAAACAGACCAGGACTGGCCATGACCGCACCGCAAAAGAGACTACAGCCAGTCCTCCCGCTTTCGGCCGATATTTTACCGTCCGCGCCACTCTACAAAAGAGCGCCTCGCGAAGATGAGCAAGGTAGACCATTATCGGATTTCATGATGATTATTCCGAAGCTCCGAAACCAGCCAGAGCAGCACGTGAAGGAAACGGTGGAAAAGATTGAACGCGTACTCAAACGCTTTACACATGCCGTTGTATTCGCTGACCTGAATCTCAAACTGAATGTACTTTGGGTTATTGTGCGTCCCGAGGCGCGGGTCTCCTGGAGACTCCCGGCCGCAATCAACAACGCTGTACCGGAAGCACTGCTGGTCGCACAGCCAGCCCTCTGATCTCAGCTATTCAGGGCCGACTCGACTTCGGCAAAGGTCAGTGCAACATCAACCGTTTCAATGACGCGATCCAGTTGTTTTTCGATCTGTGAGGCCGAAAATATACCGCGGATAGCCATGTTGCCGGAATCCGTATCCCGGTCAAGCACCAACGCGTGCCGACGGCCGACTTTTTCCAGCATCGCTACCACGTCGCCTACGGTTGCCTGCCTGACATCCGACATGTCAGTTGCCTCGAGATTACTGTAAGGCGTCATAATATCGCGCACCATAATTTCCTCGTGGCGCAGATTAAGTCCCTGCCTGAACTGGGCCGGCTTCTCTCCCTGTATATCGGTTGAAGTTATCAGTCCGAGCAATTGCTTGTCTGGATTTACAACAAACAACAAACGTACGCCAGCTGATTTCATTCGTTGCAAAGCCCATTCAATGGATACATCCGGCTCAATATTGACGGCCATTTGTTGTCGCAGGTCAGTCATCGCCAGAATGGCCGGAGAATCTATATGGACTCGTTCTACAAACTCCTGGCAAGGTTCAAAATACCCTGCCGACGGAGGAAGCGGATGAAGTGACAGTGTCTTTGATTGCGCCATTGTCCAGACCCCGTGTGAATGATTATTCTCACCTCTAACGTATAGACCACAGGCCTAAAACCTTCAAAGTGTCAGGTTTTTGCGAATCCGGGACAAAAAAATACCCGGTCACAAGTGACCGGGTATCGGGTATTAAAGCCTGGCAGTGTCCTACTTTCACATGGGAACCCCCACACTATCATCGGCGCTGAGCGGTTTCACTTCCGAGTTCGGGATGGGATCGGGTGGTTCACACTCGCTATGGCCGCCAGGCAAGCTGGTTTCGTAGGAGCGGGCTTTGCCCGCGAATGTTCGCGGGTGAACCCGCTCCTACGGAATAAGGAAAGTTGTTAAGGATTAGTATGTTGCACTTGAATCAACACCCAGATCGTTTGGGTGTTATATGGTCAAGCCTCACGGGCAATTAGTACTGGTTAGCTTCATGCATTACTGCACTTCCACACCCAGCCTATCAACGTCGTAGTCTTCGACGACCCTTCAGGGGAATCAAGTTCCCGGTGAGACCTCATCTTTGGGGGGGCTTCCCGCTTAGATGCTTTCAGCGGTTATCCCGTCCGTACGTAGCTACCCGGCAATGCCACTGGCGTGACAACCGGAACACCAGGGGTACGTCCACTCCGGTCCTCTCGTACTAGGAGCAGCTCCCTTCAAGTCTCAAGCGCCCACGGCAGATAGGGACCGAACTGTCTCACGACGTTCTAAACCCAGCTCGCGTACCACTTTAAATGGCGAACAGCCATACCCTTGGGACCGGCTACAGCCCCAGGATGTGATGAGCCGACATCGAGGTGCCAAACTCCTCCGTCGATATGGACTCTTGGGAGGAATCAGCCTGTTATCCCCGGCGTACCTTTTATCCGTTGAGCGATGGCCCTTCCATTCAGAACCACCGGATCACTATGACCGTCTTTCGACCCTGCTCGATGTGTCTATCTCGCAGTCAAGCACCCTTATGCCATTGCACTCATTGCGCGATGTCCGACCGCGCTGAGGGTACCTTCGTGCTCCTCCGTTACTCTTTGGGAGGAGACCGCCCCAGTCAAACTACCCACCATACACTGTCCCTAACCCGGATAACGGGTCAAGGTTAGAACCTCAAACATACCAGGGTGGTATTTCAAGGGTGGCTCCACCGGAACTGGCGTCCCGGTTTCAAAGCCTCCCACCTATCCTACACAAGTAGGTTCAAAGTTCAGTGCAAAGCTGTAGTAAAGGTGCACGGGGTCTTTCCGTCTAGCCGCGGGTACACTGCATCTTCACAGCGATTTCAATTTCACTGAGTCTCGGGTGGAGACAGTGTGGCCATCGTTACGCCATTCGTGCAGGTCGGAACTTACCCGACAAGGAATTTCGCTACCTTAGGACCGTTATAGTTACGGCCGCCGTTTACCGGGGCTTCGATCAAGAGCTTCGTCCGAAGACTAACCCCATCAATTAACCTTCCGGCACCGGGCAGGCGTCACACCCTATACGTCCTCTCGCGAGTTTGCAGAGTGCTATGTTTTTAGTAAACAGTCGCAGCCACCTGGTTAATGCTACCCCCTTCAGCTCCGGCAGCAAGTGCCTTCACCTAACAGGGGCGTACCTTCTCCCGAAGTTACGGTACTATTTTGCCTAGTTCCTTCACCCGAGTTCTCTCAAGCGCCTTAGGATTCTCTCCTCACCCACCTGTGTCGGTTTGGGGTACGGTCACTCGTAACCTGAAGCTTAGAGGCTTTTCCTGGAAGCATGGTATCAATCACTTCACTCCAAAAGGAGCTCGTCATCGTGTCTCAGAATTAAGGACCCGGATTTGCCTAAGTCCTCTCCCTACACACTTAAACCGGGACAACCAACGCCCGGCTGATCTAACCTTCTCCGTCCCCTCATCGCAGTTACGAGCGGTACAGGAATATTAACCTGTTTTCCATCGACTACGCCTTTCGGCCTCGCCTTAGGTACCGACTCACCCTGCACCGATTAACGTTGTGCAGGAAACCTTGGGTTTTCGGCGTGGGGGTTTTTCACCCCCATTATCGTTACTCATGTCAGCATTCGCACTTCTGATACCTCCAGCAACCCTTACAGGTCACCTTCGCAGGCGTACAGAACGCTCCTCTACCATGCAAGCAAGCTTGCATCCGCAGCTTCGGTACATATCTTAAGCCCCGTTAAATCTTCCGCGCGGGCCGACTCGACTAGTGAGCTATTACGCTTTCTTTAAAGGATGGCTGCTTCTAAGCCAACCTCCTAGCTGTCTATGCCTTCCCACATCGTTTCCCACTGAGATATGATTTTGGGACCTTAGCTGGCGGTCTGGGTTGTTTCCCTTTCCACGACGGACGTTAGCACCCGCCGTGTGTCTCCCGCGATTGCACTTCCAGGTATTCGGAGTTTGCCATGGGTTGGTAAGTCGGGATGACCCCCTAGCCATAACAGTGCTCTACCCCCTGGAGTGAGACGCGAGGCGCTACCTAAATAGCTTTCGAGGAGAACCAGCTATCTCCGGGCTTGATTAGCCTTTCACTCCGATCCACAGCTCATCCCCTCATTTTTCAACATAAGTGGGTTCGGGCCTCCAGTGGGTATTACCCCACCTTCACCCTGGCCATGGATAGATCGCCCGGTTTCGGGTCTACTCCCAGCGACTGATTCGCCCTGTTCAGACTCGGTTTCCCTACGCCTCCCCTAAACGGTTAAGCTCGCCACTGAAAGTAAGTCGCTGACCCATTATACAAAAGGTACGCAGTCACCCCCGAAGGGGCTCCCACTGCTTGTACGCATACGGTTTCAGGTTCTATTTCACTCCCCTCTCCGGGGTTCTTTTCGCCTTTCCCTCACGGTACTAGTTCACTATCGGTCAATAGGTAGTATTTAGCCTTGGAGGATGGTCCCCCCATATTCAGTCAGGATATCACGTGTCCCGACCTACTCGAATAACCAACAACACCCTTTCGTGTACGGGGCTATCACCCTGTATCGCCAGACTTTCCAGACTGTTCCACTAGATGTGTTGAAGGGTTTAGGGCTGGTCCCCGTTCGCTCGCCGCTACTCAGGGAATCTCGGTTGATTTCTTT